>JAUPKT010000547.1 GCA_030837305.1 Thermodesulfobacteriota bacterium | reverse complement strand
CTCAAGGGTGCGGTTCCAGACACTAAAGCCAAGGATGGCAAGTATTACTGGATGAAGGCCCCGCGTTATGACGGGAAGGCCATGGAAGTCGGCCCGCTTGAGCAATGTCTCGTATCCTATGTGGGCGGTAACAAAGAGATCAAGGAAACTACTGACGCGGTGTTGAAGAAACTCGAGATAGGTCCGGAAGCCCTCTTTTCAACCTTGGGCAGGATTGGAGCACGCGGCATAAAGTGTCTCGTAAATGCAAAAATCGCTGAGAAGTGGACCATGGATCTCATCGAGAACATCAAGAAAGGTGATACCAAGACCTTCACCTCCTACAAGCTCGATGAAAGCACAAATGGAATGGGCATGGGACTCAATGATGTGGCTCGTGGATCCCTTGGCCATTGGGTGAACATCGAGAAGGGCAAGATCAAGAACTATCAGCAGGTCGTTCCCTCAACGTGGAACCTGGGACCTGCCGACGGCAAAGGCCAGAAAGGCCCCGTGGAAAATGCCCTCATCGGAACGCCGGTTGCAGATCCAAAGAAACCATTGGAAATCCTCAGGACTGTGCACTCCTTCGACCCGTGTATAGCATGCGCAGTGCATGTCATTGACCCAAAAACCAACGAGATCTACAAGTTCAGGATCTCATAGCCGCATGATGAACGAGAGGCGGTCGTCTGACCGCCTCTCTTGTTTCTGCACCAACATCAACTCTCCAAAGCGAACATCCCAAATTTGTTTTTCAAACCCACCTCAACCTTACCTTCAAAACATACGACATAATTTTAAATAGATACGCCGTTTATCTTATAATAAATTGCTGTTACTGGAAACATCATCTCAATATAAATGTCTTTATTAAATAACATGATTACGCAGGACACCTTCAAAGTCCGTGGAAACGGGAGCCCCGAATGCCGTCTCTCTTCTCCGAATTCTCAGCGACATACGAAAAGTTCGTAAACGAGTTCCCTCGCCATCCTCTGGCCGAGGAACTGAAGAATCACATAATGAAAGGGCGATTTCCCAAAGACCAATGGATGCGAGAAAACATTAAGAGAATGAATCACCTTATGACACCCTCCTGGTTGTCTCCACTCTTCCCCGAGTTCAAAGATGACGGTGTCTGAGTTCCCTGCCGGTTAGTGACCCCCCCATAGGATTCCCAAGGGAAGCCTTTCATGGCTTTCAGGCTACCGTAATAAGGTGTATGATACTTTCACGACGTTTCTTGGCCTGAAGGACCTGTTCGAAGTTCCCAGGAACGGATGCGCTGTCGCATCAAGAGGAGAGGGAGATACTGATCATGATGACAATGTGGAAAATCATGTGTGTTGTGGTGATATGTCTACCGCTCACTTCACACGCAGAGGAAGTCGTAACCAGTGCTGCCGATCAGCAGGTCTCTATGCACGTAACCGTCTACAACAACAATCTCGGCCTGGTCAAGGAAACGCGCAAGATGGATCTCCCCAAAGGCCAAGGAGAATTGCGATTCACCGAGGTCGCTGCCCACATGAAGCCGGAAACCGTGGCAGTCAAGTCACTAAACCTGCCTGCCGGTCTCCATGTTCTCGAGCAAAACTACGAATATGATTTAATGAACCCCCAAAGACTTTTGGACAAATACGTCGGCAAGCGCATCAAGATCGTTGACTGGAATCAGTATCAAGACCGAAAAGAGACGGTGGAAGCCGAACTACTGAGCAACAACGAAGGTCCTGTCTACAAAATTAATGATGAGATATTTCTCGGTCATCCAGGATACCAGGTGCTTCCCAAACTACCCGAAAACTTGATCGCAAAACCCACCCTCACATGGCTTTACGAGACTTCAGCCGCAGCGACCCACAATGTGGAAGTCTCCTATCTCACAGAAAAGATTCATTGGCGAGCAGATTATGTCGTGTTGCTCCATAAGGACGATACCATAGGAGACGTCTCGGGATGGGTGACTCTCGAGAACAATAGTGGCGCATCATACAAGAACGCGAGCTTGAAACTTGTTGCCGGTGACGTGCATCGGGTTCAAGACTTGGCAGTGAGACGGAAATTCAAAGAAGCCCGTGAACAAAGTCTACCCATGGCGGCGGCCCCTCAATTTGAAGAGAAACCCTTCTTCGAGTATCACCTTTACGATCTCCAGAGGCCCACTACCCTAAAAGACAAGCAGACAAAACAGATCAGGCTCCTCGACACAACCGGAGTCAGCGTCCGAAAAGAACTACTCGTCTACGGTATTCAGAGCCACTTCACGAGACAGTACCGAGAAGAGAATCCCAAACAACCTGTCGCCGTCTACATCAGCTTCAGAAATTCCAAGGAAAACAAGTTGGGAGTGCCGTTACCCGAGGGGATAATGCGGCTCTATAAAGCTGATGATAAGGGAAGCACCCAATTCATAGGGGAGGACCGCATAAAACACACCCCGAAAGACGAAGATGTGAGGCTCAAGATCGGAAACGCATTTGATGTGGTTGTCCAAAGGACTCAATTAGATTTCAAACAACTGACCTCCAAGTCGTACGAATCGACCTGGGAGATCAAGGTGAGAAATCATAAGGACACAGAAGTAGCATTAGGGATTATCGAACCCCTTTTCTCCAAATGGGAAATCTTAGAAAAAACCCACCCATTTAAGAAACTCGATGCGCATACCGTGCGATTTGATGTGAGCGTGCCCAAGGACGACGAGGTGAAGGTCAAATATCGGGTTCGAGTGGGGCTTTAAGTCACTGACTCATTGGCTTGCTGCGTACCATTGGTCTGTCTCTTGCGCATAGGAGGCAGGTTCAAAAGGGTAGATCAGGATCGTGCCAAACGGCTGGTCCTGGTAGATTCTCACGACTCTCCTTTTTACCAGGTCCAAGACCGCTAAAAAAGTCAGAACCACGTTCAGACGACAAAAATCTTCATCCAGCAAAGAAAGCAAGGTCAACCAACGACCTTTCTTGAGGCGCGAGACGATGAGGTCAATCTTGTCCTCCAACAAGACTTCGTCGGGCTGTACCTGAATGCTGCCAAGGTGTCGGCTGCCCCTCATGACGTCACGAAGCGCAGCAAGTAACTCGGCCATGTCTGCAAGAATAGGCTGCGAGATACGTATTCCCTCCTGATTCTCTTCAAAGACCTGGCGGGTGAAAACGTCCCTATCAAGCAGCAGCAGGGAATCGAGACTTTGAGCGGCCTCTTTGTACCGCTTGTATTCAAGCAGGTGAGCCACGAGATCGCTTCGTGGATCCAGGTCTTCTAGTGGTGTCTCTTCTTCTTCGTCCACCGGCAAGAGCATCTGCGATTTAACATGAATCAAATAGGCGGCCATGACGAGATACTCACCCGCCACATCCAAGTCCAGCGACTCCATGTAGTCAATGGCTTCAAGATATTGCCGAGTGATAACAGCTATGGGAATATCCGTGATGCTGACTTCGTTCTTCTGGATGAGATGCAAGAGGAGATCTAAGGGCCCTTCAAAAAAGTCTAGTCGGACTTCGTAGGACACGCTGTTTTACCCCAGGCCTCCGAGCAAGAGGCCGCGAATGAAAAGAACGGGAGGAAAAACGATATAACTTACGATACCGGTCATCAACAATAAGAGTAGTGCGAAAACGCCATAAGGCTGCAATTGTTCCAGCATGTAAGCCTGGCGATAGGGTAGGATGCCGGTCAAGATACTGAAACCATCCAGAGGAGGCACCGGTATCAGGTTGAAGACCGCCAGGATAATATTTATATGAACTCCCCAATAAAGGATCTTAAGCAGGGGGAGGAAAATAATTTCTACCATTTCCCCCGCCGGCTTTCCCCATAACACTGCCACCAAGACGTGTACGATGACGGCCAGGCCGATAGCAGTAACCATATTGGCCGCAGGTCCGGCAAGGCTGATCCACAGCATGTCAGTCTTCGGGTTACGGAGATTTCGTGGGTCAACCGGTACAGGCTTGGCCCACCCAATTTTCACCAGCACCAAGGCTATCGTTCCGAATAAATCAAGATGACTGATGGGGTTAAAAGTGAGGCGCCCGGCAAGTTTGGCTGTGGGGTCACCCAGTCTATACGCAATGTAACCGTGCGCGAACTCGTGCACGGTTATGGCCAAGAGAAATCCCGGGATAATGATGGTGAGTTCCGTAAAGAACCGAGCCAAATCAAAATTGTGCATGGCCCTCAATCGCCCTTGTACGAGCCGGTTGATCCCAAAGCCAAATCCGACACGGTTTCAGATCCCTGAATTGGCCCACACTCATTTCTTTTTGGCCTGAGGCTTTGCTTGAGTTGCCGCCTTTCCACTTCCCGCAGCCTTTTTCTTTCCCTTGGGGGCAGGCGCATCTTCAACCTTCTTTTTCTCTTTCTTTTTCAGTTCCCCGGATATCTCGGCAGCTCTCGCAGCCTCTCTGTCTGCTTTCTGCTGTTCCTTCCGCTCCCGGAGTTTTTCGTTTTGGTCTTGCAGGAAAGAGATCCGTTTTAACGCGCGATCGATTTGTTTTACTTTTGCTCTGTACTGTTTTATCAGAGAATCTTTTGCCGTCTCAGAATCCCCTAAACCCTTGTCTTTCAGAGCCAGTATCCTCTCCTCGGTTTTCGTGAGGAAATACTGTTTTTGAGCCTCTCTCACGTCTTTATCTTTCGAAGACATTCTTCTACTCTCCCTACATCATAAATCGTTCACCTCAACCATGAGGTGCTCCTGCTTGATTTGGCGGTTCACACAGGGTTTTCTGAATGGCTGGGGTGGGAGGATTCGAACCTCCGAATGCGGGTTCCAAAGACCCGTGTCTTGCCACTTGACGACACCCCAGTAATGCAAAAAAGGTGAGCCGTTATTGAAACGCCGACACTCGTCCTAACAAGTTCTTCTCGTCTTGTCCAGCCGACTTATTCTATTATGGCCTTCGCCATAATAGTCCATGATGCCGTCGAGCCTCGCAGCCTCATCCCTGTTCAGACTATGCAGGCTCCTCCCGCAATGGGGTTGACCACGAAATGCCGGATTGATTGCCTGGATAGACTATCAACGACCCTGTCCACCACACCAGGATCTTCGCTTTCTCTTAGGATACCAAATACCGTCGGCCCGCTTCCGGACATGAGAGCCTTTGTGGCTCCATGGGCTTCCATGATCCGCCGAATGTCTACAATCTCCGGACGCATGGCCTCGCAAACCGCCTGCAGATCATTGTGCAGAAGATCTTCAAGATCTGGTCTCGCTGAGAGCAGCACCGACAATCTACCTTCACGGAAATGGCCTGTCAAGCCCTGGGAATAGCGACGGAATACTTCGGCTGTTGAAACAGGACAGCCCGGATTGGCAAGTACCGCCAGATAATCATGTCCAAGGTCCACAGGTGTCAGTTTCTCGCCAATCCCCTCTCCCACACACGTGCCGCCCTTAAGAAAGAAGGCAACATCAGCTCCAAGAGATCGAGCCGCAACCCACAAGTCGTCCTCGGTCAAATCCAAGTCAAACAAATCCCGCATTCCCAAGAGCGCTGCTGCTGCGTCCGAACTGCCTCCTCCTAATCCGGCGGCAACCGGAATTTTCTTGTTGAGAGAGATTGCCACTGAAAGCTTCCCACCCGTCCTTTTCTCAAGCCACGAAATGGCTCGCATGACAATGTTTGCCTCTGTTTCAAGGTCGGAATGACCCGGTACTCGAATACTCGTGGTGCCGATGGTTTCCCTGAGTGCTATTTCATCAAAGAGATCCACCGCTTGGAACAATGTTTCAATCTCATGATACCCGTCCGGTCTCAAACCCAGTACTCTCAAGAAGAGATTGATTTTGGCCGGTGCAAGGACAATCACGGTCTTCATGGCAACAATTCCACAAACAGATCCGGCATTACTTTCAAGAAGCGGCATTTATGAGGCATTTGGCTTTCCAAACAGAACCCTAACTTGACAGAGTTGTCCATACACGATATGAGCTATGACCGTCGGAGCACCGATCCATGCAAGAGTGCCTTTCAACTGCAGAACTCGCATGTTGAAGCTGCTGGAGTGAATGCCGCTACACAATTAACTCAAATCTTCTCTCGAAAGTAAATAGAAGAGTCGTGAAAAATGCGGTGGCTCCTACACGAAGCCCCGTTTTCTGTTTTTAAGGGAGGTATCAATGGAAATCGTAGCCAACATACCTACTCCTGAGGAGTGTGCATCTCAGATTCTGGATTATACAGGCCACAAGCTGGAACCAGATGCGGCTGGGGAGCTATGGCTGAAAATCCTGCAGCACAAATGGTTTCTGTCTGAAAAACTTGGCCGAGATGTTGGAATTAAAGTGGCCTGCCTCGATTTCGTTGAGAACACCGCTTCCAATTTGCAAGATCTCCGCGAGGAAGAAATCGCCCATATCCTCAGGGAACTGGGAGGTACACTCGTGGACCGCAGCATTTGGGACACGATCTCCGACACCCAACCCCCCAAGAAAATCGTTCAGAAGCGAATAATACTGCCATTGACCGAGGTTGATCTTGCCCAAAAGCATGGCGTAATACCCCCAAAAACGATCATATTTTTCGGTCCTCCGGGAACCGGGAAAACGCATTTTGTGAAAGCAATCGCCGGCGTTCTTAAATGGTGGTATGTGGAGGTAAGTCCCAGTGATCTCATGGCCGAAGGACAAGACCGACTCGGCTTCAACCTCAAACTTCTCATGGAGAAAGCAACACGGCTGGAAGAAACAGTTGTATTCATAGATGAATTCGAAGAAATCGCCGCAAGCCGAGACAATGCCAGCAGAATAGACAAATCCATCACCAATGAATTTCTTAAACAAGTGCCAATACTTAAGAAGCGTGGGGGCAAAATACTCCTGGTGTGTGCTACAAACTATATTCGTCAGTTGGATGCTGCTCTGCTTCGTCCGGGACGCTTCGATTGCATTATTCCTGTGGGCGGGCTTGATCATAACGGCCTCAAGACCATCTTCGAACACTATCTCTCCACCACCAATGCAGGAGATGTGGATTCCGATAGGATCGTACGCGAGATACCGTTTTATACGCCGGCTGACATTGAATATCTTTTCCAAAAGGTCACGCACACAGCTTTTGAAAGAGAGCTTGTCATCGGCCGAGATTATCAGATCACCACGGAAATGTTCTTGGAGAAGATTCCTGAGGTTAAACCGTCACTTACGGACAAGATCACTGAGGAGTTTGAAAGAGATTGTCGAGAATTTACCCGCTATTAATCACTTGTGGTTGCTTTCTCTGAGGAATAATTGCTATGGCCCCATCACGAAGACGAATGCTCTCACATAATGCGACAAGAAAATATTGGGCTGCCTTATTCGCGGCATTCATGACAGAGAGCCTG
>JAUPKT010000546.1 GCA_030837305.1 Thermodesulfobacteriota bacterium | reverse complement strand
TCCGGCTTCCTATTGAGGGCCACCGTAGTGGTCGCCCGCTATTTTGTTGACAGAAGACCAACGACAAGTTAACCAATCGAGATGATATGACAACACTTGACGAAAAGTCATGCAAAAAACTGTCCGGGCCTTTCATGGCACTTCTCAGGGCTGATCGCTTGGCCGGACAGTGAGACAATAAGAGCACCAGTTTTATGGCACTTGTCTACCTTATCCGGCACGGTCAGGCCTCATTCGGAATGGAGCATTATGATAAGTTGTCCGAGATCGGCTTTGCTCAGTCGCTGACGTTGGGAAGGTTTCTTGCCCGCTGCAACATAAATTTCTCTGTATTCTATTCTGGGTCCAAACAGCGCCAACTTGACACTGCTCGTTGTGTCATGAAAGAGATTTCCGAGGAGAAAGAGCAGAATCATCTGAACACCCTCCATGAATTCGACGAATATGATGCGGCGGGTTTATTGAAACGATACTTCGAACGGGAAGATGGGGCTGGATCTCCGCCTATGGAAAGGATCAGACAAGCCCTGAAGGATCCTAATAATTTCTTCATCATTTTTCAAAAGGCCGTTTGGTCATGGTTTTCTGGAGATCTCGTTGGTGAAGGTCTTGAATCTCGCCTGCAATTCAGGGAGAGAGTGCTTTCCGGCTTGGCACGAATTTCCACAGACCTCGGCGATCATGACCCATGCGCAGTGTTCACTTCCGGTGGCGTAATTGCGGTTGTCATGGGCCACGCGTTGAGTTTATCCGACGAGGAGACATACGATCTGGCGTGGAGAATTCGGAATGCATCCGTTTCAGTGTTCAGTGAACACCGTGGACATTTGAAACTTCTGTCCTTCAACTCAGTGGCGCATTTTGAGGTCAGCGACAATCCGGATCTTATAACGTATCGGTAATATCAACACTCTGATCAGGGGGCAATCTTGGATTTTTCAATCTCAGACAAAATGGTCACCATCTTGGAGATGGTGACGGAGTTCATGGACAGAGAGGTCATCCCTCTCGAACGTGGTTTCCTGAAGTCGTCTTTTCGAAGCCTCTTGCCTGAATTGGAAGAAAAGAGGCGCATGGTTCGTGGGATGGAGCTGTGGGCACCCCCTCATCCAAGAGAGTATGGTGGCATGGGCCTGGATCTCGTGGAATTTGCCCTCATGTCCGAGGCATTGGGGAGGTCCCCGCTGGGACATTATGTTTTCGGCTGCCAGGCGCCGGACGCTGGAAACATCGAGATATTGCATCTCTACGGGACCGAGACTCAAAAGCAGAAATACTTGGGGCCTCTAGTCCGCGGGGAGATAAGAAGTTGCTTTTCCATGACCGAAGTTGAAATGCCGGGATCCAATCCCGTCATGCTGGAGACAACTGCCGTGCGAGACGGCGACTCTTATGTGATCAATGGCCAGAAATGGTACACAACAGCGGCAGATGGGTCGGAGTTTGCCATAGTCATGGCGGTAACCAATCCCGACGCACCGCCTCACATGCGGGCCAGTATGATCATCGTGCCCACTGACACCCCAGGGTTTAATCTGGTCAGAAACATTTCAATCATGGGGCATGAGGGTGATGATTGGCACAGCCATGCCGAAATTCTTTACCAGTCCTGTCGTGTACCGGTGGAAAATCTCTTGGGACGAGAGGGATACGGATTTGTCCTGGCTCAGGAAAGACTTGGTCCGGGTCGCATACATCACTGCATGAGGTGGATCGGGGAATGTCAAAGAGCGCTGGAACTCATGTGCCGGAGAGCAAATTCAAGATTCATTGCGCCAGGCAAGAATTTGGCATCAAGGCAGATTGTCCAGACCTGGGTTGCTGAATGCAGTGCCGAGATCCAAGCGGCACGATTGATGGTCTTGCACGCAGCATGGAAAATGAAAAATCTCGGGACCAAAGAAGCGCGAGAAGAAATATCGTTCATAAAGTTCTTTGTGGCAAAGGTCCTTCAGCGAGTGGTTGACCTGGCTTTGCAGGTTCACGGCGGATTGGGGATGAGCGACGATACGATTCTGGCTTTCTTTCATCGTTTTGAGAGAGCCGCCCGCATATATGACGGCGTTGATGAAGTGCATAAGGTGTCTGTGGCAAAGAGAATATTAAGACGATATGGTGCCATGCGGCCTTCCTAGGCTACGTTTCAGGCAAAGCCGTAAAATGAACGTATTAGAAGAGGAATTTATTCGTCATGACTATCTCGGATGAAGCTGTGGCTCCCAGACGTGGCGAGTTCCTGGATTCCCAAAAAATCGGCGACTTTTTGAAACAGAATGTCAAGGACTTGGACGGGGACATATCAATCAAACAGTTTCCTAGCGGTTATTCGAACCTGACCTACTTGATTTGTGTGGGTGAGCGGGAGTTGGTGCTTCGTCGACCTCCCTTCGGGAGAAAGGCCAAGACCGCCCACGACATGCACCGTGAATACCGAATGCTCACAGCATTGCGTCCTGTGTTCCCGTATTGCCCCGAGCCTCTTGTTTATAGCGAGGATGAATCAGTAATTGGATCCCCCTTTTTTGTAATGGAGCGGATCAAGGGAATTATCTTGCGAAAGGACCTGCCTCCGGGGTTGACGCTAGATGACCAGCAGATGAAGAAACTATGTGAGAATTTACTCGATCTGCAGTTTAGGCTCCATTCCGTCGACTACTGCAAGATTGGTTTGGAGAATATTGGGAAGCCGGAGGGGTACACGCAACGTCAGGTAATGAGCTGGATCGAGCGGTATGAGGGTGCACGGACTCCCGATACGCCGGATTTCCATGGGGTCATAGATTGGTTGAAGAAACGGATACCGAAAAGCGACAGCTCACCTGCCCTTATTCATAACGATTTCAAATTGGACAATATCGTCTTGAACGAGGAAAATCCCCTTGAGATCATAGGGGTTCTCGATTGGGAAATGGCGACCATAGGAGACCCTCTCATGGATTTGGGTAATTCATTGGCCTACTGGGTGGAAGCCGATGATCCTCCCGAGATGGAGCTGGTTCGTTTAATGCCGACGAACATGCCAGGAGCATTGACGCGTGTTCAAATGCTGGACAGATATCGCGCCCTGTCGGGGCGTCCCATAGACAACTTCGATTTTTATCTTTGCTTTGGACTTTTCCGCTTGGCAGTCATCGCTCAGCAGATCTATTATCGTTACTACCATGGCCAAACACGGGACGCTCGGTTCAAGGAGCTTGTGCGGGGTGTAGCTGTCTTGGAGAATGCGGCCGTCAGGGTTCTGAGCAAGTCCGCAATCACTTGACCTGCCACGCGGTGGCAATCTGGCGGCTTTCCAAGTGTTTGCAAGCTCTAAGGGGACTTGTATCAGCAGCCTTCTTACACTAGTATCGTCCCTTGTTTGGGGAATTCCCGGTAGATCTGCCTACAAAGGAGCCTTCATTGCTCGCACGAGTTCATTCCGCTGCTCTCATAGGTATCGAGGCTTTTCCCATCGAGGTTGAGGTTGATGTGTACGCCGGTCTGCCGTCAATAGCAGTGGTCGGTCTGCCTGACAATGCAGTG
>JAUPKT010000545.1 GCA_030837305.1 Thermodesulfobacteriota bacterium | reverse complement strand
TCCCGAGGCAGAACTATCCGTCTAAAAGGCAGCCGACTCTTAATGATTTCCATCATCCGACTTTCGATCTTTTCCAAGTCCTCAGGGGTGAAAGGACGAGATGTATCGAAATCATAGTAGAAGCCATCAGATATAGCCGGGCCGATAGTGACCTTTACATCGGAAAATAGCTCCTTGACAGCCTGTGCCATGATGTGAGCCGCTGAATGCCGGATGATTTCGAGCCCTTTTTCACTACTGGTCAGGACAATTGCAAGTTGACCAGACTCGGTGACGGGAGCAGAAAGATCAATGGCTCTTCCCCCAATTTCGGCCGCGATCGGCTGATCCGGTGACTTTGCAGTATTTTCCCTCAAAATTTCTTCCGGGGTCACTCCAGGCGGATAAAGCTTTCTTTCCCCTGAAATTTCAATCGCTATGGCGGGCTTCATGCTGGTTGGTTCGTGGAATTCTGGTCGGTAATGTGCAACAGCCAGTGGTCCATCATTGATGAAAACATCCTCCTCGAGTGTCCCTCAAGTAAATGGGGAAACTCCCTACATTCGGTGGTAGGCGCGTGGGGATTTGAACCCCAGACCCTCACCGCGTCAAGGTGATGCTCTCCCCCTGAGCTACGCGCCTTTAATTCACGTTTACGAGTAACAATAGGCAAAAAGATTGTCAAGGGAAAATCAGAACCAGAAACCATTACTCCCATTGATGCCCTAGTCTCTCATGCAATGGGAATGGTCGAACGATCCAAAAATGCTAATCAGATCTCCTTCGCCTAACGCATAGATATATTCCGGCCACTCCCATCAACATTTCCAAGCTCGCATGTCTTACTCTCGGTCAACAAGCGCTGAAGGAGCGATGTAGCGTAAGAACTGTCCCATTTTGCCGGTCCAACGCTGTAACCCACAACGCCACCTCGACAGTCAACAATATAATTAGTGGGGAACCCCGGAACTTCGAGAATCGCCTCTTGAGCAGGATTCACGACAAAAGCAGTTGTCTTTCCGCCCATGTTCACTACCCTAAGATCAAAACCATTATTGCCTTTGAGCAAGACCGGAAAGGGAGGCTGCCTCGACGCTATATAATTTGTAAGGGCTTGTGGTGAATCAACAAAATTCACTGCAAGTATCTCTAAGCCATTTTGTCCCATAGACTTCTTGAGTTGCTCGAGCAAAGGCTCTTCCAAACGACAGGCCGGGCAATTGATTGACCAGAAATGGAGAATAACGACCTTACCTCGATAGTCCTTGAGGGATACGGTTTGACCGGAAGGAGTACGAAACGCCAGGTCCGAAATGGGATGAGGCTTAGGGTACGTTGAAATGTTGGCAGTGGTGGTTGGGTCTGCGGCTGAACAGGTAGTGCCCGAAAAACCAGGAATCAATCCAATCGTGACCAAAACTGCGATAAATGCGAGAATATTCACTGATTGCTGCATGAGATCTCCATTACACATAATATATGAATATAACCATTATAATATATAGCCGTGCTTGTCAAGACATTTCGTTATGGGCAATTCTCCCTATATCCCAACCGTGTTGATCAGAAAACATCATCATGGTAATGTTGTCACAACATTGAGCACACTGGAAGACGCAATATCAGGATCTTCGCTCATAGGGTAACACAAGCCGTGACAAAGAAGAAAATAGTCGTCATCACCGGACTTTCAGGGTCGGGAAAGTCGACGGTTGCAAAGACCCTGGAAGACCTTGGTTTCTTTTGTGTGGACAATTTACCGTTGGATCTTGTTCCAAAGCTCCTCGAATTGGCAGACTCACGGGGTGGTGACTTGGTTCTCCTTGCTCTCGTGATCGATGCACGGCAAAGACAATTAACTTCCCAGTATTCTGACATTCTTGATGCACTCCAGTCTCAGAACTTGTCCCTGGACATCCTTTTCCTAGAGTCGCGGGATCAAGTGCTTGTCCGTCGGTACAGTGAAACAAGACGTCAACATCCCTTGGCGGAGGAAGGGAACGTACTAGATGGAATTGGACGCGAAAGGGCTTTGCTGAAACCGATTAGAGACAGAGCTGATTGGGTGATAGACACATCTGACATGACAGTTCATCAGCTTCGCGAGGAAATTAAGAGCATATTTCAACGTTCCAACATGGATGCCCCCAAAATTATATTGAATTCTTTCGGCTTTGGTAAAGGTGTGCCGTTAGAATCGGACCTTGTTCTGGACGTCCGTTTTCTGCCCAATCCCTATTTTGTGGAAAACCTCAGATTTAAAGATGGCCGAGACTCGGAAGTCGCCTCGTTCGTCTTGGACAACCCCATCACGAAGCAGTTCCTGGAAAAATTGGACGACTTGATCATTTTTCTCATGCCCCTTTACATCAAGGAGGGTAAGCAGTACCTTACCATTTCAATCGGGTGCACTGGCGGGCGACATCGGTCGGTTGTGGTAGCACAACACTTAGGGACAATGCTGGAGCGCCAAGGATACAGAGGTGTGGAGATCCGACACAGAGAATTGCCGCTCTCGAATTTTTCCAAGGAGCTTGACGGCAAGATCTGATTGATGAGGAAAATCCATCACCACAAGAAGTTCTGTCCTAAAGAAGATACCATGACATGATTGGGATTATCATACTCACGCACGGCCGGTTGGCGGATGAATTCCTGAAAACCGCTCGAATGATTGGTCTCAACTCTGACGAGCGCATTTCAGCCGTGTCGGTTGATCCGGTCAGCTCTCCTGAGTCCCTTCGAGAAACCCTCGAACGGATCATTCGCGAAGTGGATGACGGTAATGGGGTCCTCATTCTAACTGATTTATTCGGTGGTACCCCGACCAATCTGTCCTTGTCATTTCTCGCCGAGGGCAAAGTTGAGGTGGTCACTGGGCTTAATCTCCCTATGATTATAAAAGCCGTTAACTCGCGATATGATCACGACGTTCGATCTTTGGCAAGCATGACCGCCGACGCGGGAAAGGAAAACATTTACTTAGCGGGAGACGTACTTCGCCAAAGGATGGGACGGAGAAACAGCGGGTGACCAAGACAACAGTGTCTCATAATCTGGAGAGGCTTAGGAATCCTCAATGCCTATAGTACTCGTCAGAGTCGATGATCGCCTTGTTCATGGCCAGATCATAGAGGGGTGGCTCCCGACAACAAAGGCTGAAGAACTGATCATAGCCAATGATAGCCTTGCGGATGACAGTCTCCAACAAATGATCATGCACTCTGCTCTCCCATTTTCTGTTGCGTTGTTGGTGGACAGCGTTGAAGGAGTCGCATCGTTCTTAAAAGCCAACCTCGAAAACGAATTGCGGAGGATTGTCCTTGTGGATCGTCCTCGAGACGCTTTGAGGTTAATCAGAGCCGGCGTCAAATTTAATCATCTCAACCTGGGCAATTTAAGGAGCGGCGAACTTACCGTGTGCCTCAGCAAGTCCGTCGTGGTCAGTGCAGAAACCTTGCTGGATCTCAAGAGTATTATGGACGAAGGCGTACAAGTCACCATACAGAGTGTTCCCTTTGAGAAACCGCTTGAGTTACTGGACATACTGAAGCACATGCCTGGTGTGGACCCCACATAGTCTTCGGGCCCGAGGATCGGAGACTCTCAGTGGCCTTACCCAAATACCTGAGAAGGCCTGCAATAGAGTAGCACATGTTAGCTGAAGCAGTTATGGCAGGAACCGTGGGAGGGCTTCTCTGGCTGGACAAGTTCCAAGTCCTCCAGTTAATGATCAGCAGACCGGTGGTCTCAGGGCCCATTGTGGGATACGTTGTTGGAGATCTCTCATCAGGTCTGGCAACCGGTATACTTTTTGAACTCCTGTGGTTGAGACGGCCGCCAATCGGGGGTCATATCAGCCCTGACGTTACTTTTGGCGCAATAGCCACATCCGCAGTGTCCGCTTGGGTCGTCGTCAACAACAAGACGGATCTCTTGTCGGTAGTTTTCCTCACTTTTCTCGTTCTTTTTCCGGTGTGTTATCTAGGGACAAGGGTTGATAGTTCGTTGAGATATTATACTGGTAAAATAGCGCTTCGTGTGGAACCCATGCTCGAGACTGGTCGGGAAGGGAGAGTTGTGGAAAATCTTTTGCTGGGGCTTGCAACGGGTTTCTTGTTTGCCTTCGTATTTCTCGTCTCATCCATCCTGTTTGGAATGATCGCTGTGTCGAACATCATATATTACCTTCCTCATTCTTTTTTGCGAGCAGCTGGTATGGCCTACTATGTTGTCCCGCTTGTAGGTGTCGCTGATCTCTTGGTCGCCACGGAACAAAGGGACAATCTGATCCTGTTTCTTGTGAGCTTTTTTACCGCATTAGGTGCAGGGTTCATCGTCAATTTGCCGCGGTAATTAGTCCGGCTGATCCATGTCCACGGAAATGAAAGGACTCAATGCACGACAAATGACGCTTGGAGACCTGGACCAAGTGCTGAAGATCGAACAAGGATCTTATGGAGTCCCTTGGTCTCGCAACATGTTTATTGAGGAAATGTCAAGCAGTGTTGGACGACAGCTCGTTTTCCATCTGGAGAAAAACATTGTGGGTTACGTGTGCTATTGGGACGTGATTGATGAATGTCATGTCTTGAATATCGCAGTACATCCCAATTACCGTCGGCGAGGAATAGCCGCTGCCATCCTTGGTATTTTGGAAGTTGCATGCAGAGCGCAACACATCACGAGGATTCTCTTGGACGTGGGAAGACAGAATTGTGCTGCCAGGGCTC
>JAUPKT010000068.1 GCA_030837305.1 Thermodesulfobacteriota bacterium | reverse complement strand
CGGTTGGGCGCGGGAACGTATCTGAAGAAACCCTACACGGTTGAAGTGGCGGCGGTTGCAGTGAGGAAAGAGTTAGACCGTTAGTATCGGATGCCACAAATACCGAACATCCCCCTTTCGCCCCCGAAAGAGGAACCAAGAATGTCTACCGGCATGGAAAGCCGAGACAGGATACGCAAGAGAGGAATCAGAAATATGCCCTCATCCAAGAAACCTACACCTAAGCCGCCGGGTGACTACGTGCGCAGCATTTATTTGAACCATTATCGTGGTGCGTGGGTAACATCCGTTACAAGTCTTTTCATGTGGATCATTGCCATTGGTGCCTATTTGTTTCAGATCATTAGGCCAAATAATCTGATAGGAGTTAGTGCCGCAGTGGCTTTTTTGTATCTAATCAACCCTCCGTTTCTACTGGTGCTCAAGCACAGCAGAAGCCTGCGTCTTTCAAATGTTGTATCTTTGTTTGTGAATTTCCTCGAAATCGTGGACTATACAGCGGTAATCTATTTTTTGGGCGGTATCAACGCACTCTGGATGAGTCCCATATATGCTGTCCTGATATACTATATTGGAATGGTTGGACCGCGGATACTTCCTTTCGTCATCGCGACTTTCTGTTGGGCTGTGCTGGCTGCGGCGGTGGCCTTGGAATACTTCGGGATTATTCCCTGCCAGTATCCGGTGGAATATCCCAGATTGCCCGGGGGCTATCAGATATCCGTTATTATAACGGTAGCGGCCATCCTGTATGTGGTGGCATTCGTTTCAGCTTATATGGCAAATGTGCTCAGGGAAAGAAAAAATAAACTCAAACAAGCAAATCTGGAGCTGGAACAGAACTCCGTGAAGCTCAAACAGGCTGAAAAGGAATTGCGTACGTCTTATGACGAACTGGAGAAGCGGGTTGAGGAGAGAACCGCCGAGTTGGCACAGACAAACGAGAATCTGAGGCAGGAGGTTGCTGATCGCGCGCGTGCCGAAGTCGCGCTGAAGGAAAGTGAGGAGCGTTATCGTGCATTGTTTGAAGACAATCCAATTGAGACCTTCGTTGTGGATAAGGACGCACGCATAACCATGTACAACGGGGCCAAAAGGACATCGGGCGGGACATTGCCCCGGCTTGGCGACGTGATGTACAGGGATTATGCCGCGGGTTATTCCATGGATATGCATCAGAGATTAATGGAATGTATCGCTGAAAAAAAATCAAGGGATTTTCGAGACCAGAGGTACAACGATAGATACTTGGACATCAGAATGTCTCCCATGGAGGGGGGCGCTATTATTACGGTGATTGACCAGACCGAGAAGAGGAAACTGGAAAACCGACTCCATCGCGCGCAGAAAATGGAGGCCATGGGACTCATGGCGGGAGGCATTGCCCATGATCTGAACAACATCCTATCGGGGATTGTAAGTTATCCTGAGTTAATCTTGATGGATTTGGCGGGAGACAGCCCACTCAGGAAACCGTTAGAGACCATTCAGGAATCGGGAATAAGGGCTGCCGAGGTGGTAGCGGATCTACTGACCATAACCAGAGGGGTCGCCGGCCACAGAGAGGTTTTTAATCTCAATGCCGCAGTAGAGGAATATCTGGATTCAGCTGAACACAGTAGACTTTCAAGAAACCAGCGAACCACCACCTTCAAAACCCAACTTGATGCCGATGTATTGAACATAAATGGTTCCCTAACCCACATGAAAAAGGCCTTGATGAATCTCGCTGCGAATGCATCCGAGGCCATTGAGGGTGCAGGCACCGTCACCATAGCCACCACGAACCGGTACCTGGACAAACCCCTGAAAGGATATGAAGAAGTGAACACGGGCGAGTATGCGCTGCTGAGTGTTTCAGATGATGGAACTGGCATCTCCCCGGAAGACCTGGAAAGGATTTTTGAGCCGTTTTATACCAAGAAAGTGATGGGCAGAACCGGTACAGGTTTGGGGCTGGCCGTTGTATGGAATACCGTCCAGGATCATAATGGGTACATAAACGTAACGAGCAGCAAGAAAGGGACACTGTTCGAACTCTATTTTCCTGTTACCAGAGAGGTGGCGATTTCAGAGAAGGAGGAGGTCCATCTGGAGGATTACATGGGGAATGGTGAGAGGATACTGGTGGTAGATGACGAAGAAAGACAAAGAGAGATTGCATGTGGTCTGCTGATCAGATTGGGCTATAGCTCCGAGGCCGTCTCCGGAGGCAAGGAAGCCGTTGAGTATGTAAAGGAACAACCCGTGGACCTTATTGTCCTGGATATGGTCATGCCCAGAGGATTAAATGGACGTGAGACGTATGAAGAGATAATAAAGATATGCCCCGGGCAGAAGGCGATCATAGCAAGTGGATTTGCCAAAACAGAGGAAGTGGAAAAAGCACAAAGTCTGGGAGCGGGAAGGTACATAAAGAAGCCATACACTTTGCAGAACCTGGCTGCCGCCGTCAAGGAGGAACTGGCGAAAAACGCGGGGCGTACCAAGTCGTTTGAAAGGAGATGCCTGTAGAAAAGTAAATTGACAGAAAACTCGGAGTTGATGCAAGATTGATCTATGCCGAGACAAGCCCGCCTTTACAAATCCAAGGACGCGAAAGAGGAAAAAACCTTCGACGCCCTTGAATGGCTTGCAGCCATGGCCTCCCATGTCCCCAACAAAGGAGAACAGATGGTAATGGTCGTCAACCAACCCGGGTCGGACCAAAGGAAGTGCTTGTAGCCACGAGGAAAAACGGCTAAAATGGGGTAATTTGCGACCTTAGAACGGAATTGGAGTTTCGAGACCGGATCGTCAAATTGAACGAGGGCGACATGTGTGTTGTTCCAAAAGGGGCTGGACACCGTCCGATTTGCACAACGGAGGTTACCTGCCTGCTTGTGGAAAAGGGTGGCACTCTCAGCCCTGAAAATACCGGTGGATCATATAAAGAAGATTCATAACCATCTCTTCCAGCGCGACGCAAAACGCCGCGCTCTGTGAAGCCGGGCATTAGGTGCCTTTCACCCATTACCCAGGAGGTCGCATTGTCGGATTGTGGCTGTGAAATGGAGGCGCGAAACGAGCAGGAGCGAAAAACGCTCGTGATCGTGCTTGGGATTAATGCGTTCATGTTCGTATTTGAACTTGCGCTGGGCCTGGTTGCCCAATCCACGGGGCTTATTGCCGATTCCCTAGACATGTTCGCCGATGCTTCCATATATGCAATCAGTCTATACGCGGTTGGGAAAAGCAGCTCTCTAAAAGCCTCGTCTGCAAAATTAAGCGGTTATACCCAGATACTTCTCGCGCTGTTGGTTCTGGCTGACGTTCTCAGGCGATTCATCCTTGGCAGTGAGCCGGTCAGCGGCCTTATGATGGGCGTCGGTATGATTGCATTGTTTGCCAATATCGCCTGTCTTCGTCTTCTATCGAAACATCGTGACGGAGGCGTGCACATGCGGGCGTCACTCATATTTTCGACAAACGACGTCATTGCCAATGTCGGCATTATCGTGTCGGGCGTTCTGGTTTGGGCGTTGAGCAGTCGCTATCCTGATCTGGTTATCGGTCTTGCCATAGCAATTGTTGTGCTGCGCGGCGGTTTCCATATTCTGAGAGAAGCTGCGGAACAGACCCCCCCTGACGCCTGTGACTCAACCAAGAAAGCCTGCCGTCCATAAAGGGGTCTGCCAACCTCACGTATGGGCGTTCTGCCGGTCCGTAGCATTTGCCATAACCCGCCTGCGGAGGCGACCAGGCCATGTTGTGCGTCATCCAGCCGGCGGTCACGGTTTGTGTATATACAATCTGTCATCTTTATTCACAGGAGGAAGTCATGAAGATTCTTCGCGCGTTGTTAATCATTGCGGCGCTAACTCT
>JAUPKT010000544.1 GCA_030837305.1 Thermodesulfobacteriota bacterium | reverse complement strand
TATTGTTGCGGAGGAGGATCGGGCTTTGCCATCATGAGTTCTGGAAACTTTCCAGACTGGAAACGGGCGGTTTCAGGAAGGAAAAAACTTCAGCAAATACTCGAAGCGTTTCCAGGAGAAATGGATCCTTCCATTAGGAAGATGGTCTGTGCACCGTGCTCGAATTGCAAGGGGCAGATTCGTGAGCTTTTGGAGTACTACGAGGTCTTTGAAAAGACGGGTATATGGTACACGGGTCTAGTGGAACTCATGGTCAATGCCATGGTGGATCAGGAAAAACCATTCCTCGAGTGGCCCGACGATGAGGACGAAGACGACATGTAGCAACGCGCCGGAAGCAGGCCCAAGTACTTTCGGTATGAAAAGAGAAGAGCGGTCGGATTTTCCGACCGCTCTTCTTCTATGAATACAAGTGCTTCCGTGACGCTTTACATTCCGGCAACTACTCTTCTTTCTTCTCACCCTCCTCGGAGACGGACACACCGCACTGTGCAAGGAGCTTTTCCCAGCGTTCGTTGACTTTCTCCTGAATGAAGGCAGTGAGTTTTTCGTCCAGGTGCCTGTAACGGCCCTGTCCTTTGAAGTAGTCTGCAACGGGTTTTAACTGTTTGGGTTTTCTGCTCAGTTTCCAAACGCCGTTTTCCACCTCATACAGGGGGAAGACCCCCGAGTCTACAGCAAGTTTGCCGTATTCTATCGCCTTATTTGGCGGAATACGCCAGCCGGTGGGACAAACGGAAAGGATGTGTATGTAGGCCGGGCCCTCGGCATTCTTTGCCTTCTGAACTTTTGTCATGAGATCAGTATGGAAACTTGGGCAGGCCGTTGCAGTATAGGGAATCCCATGTGCTGCAGCTATGGCTGTCATGTCCTTTTTCCATGTCATCTGTCCTGCGGGATGGACTTTGCCTGCCGGCGAGGTAGTCGTTGATGCCCCGAATGGTGTGGATGATGATCTCTGAATGCCTGTGTTCATGTATGCTTCATTGTCCACACACACGTAAATGACCTTCTGACCTCTCTCCAGCATCCCGGATAAGGCCTGCAGACCGATATCACTCGTTCCGCCATCTCCACCCATGGCAATTACCGTCACGTCTTTGTCTGGAATCCGCCCTTTTCTCCGCAACGCCTTCAATCCCGACTCTACCCCGGAGGCCACCGCAGCAGCATTTTCGAACGCTACATGGATCCAGGGTATGTTCCATGATGTGAGGGGATACGGAGTTGATATGATTTCCATACACCCAGTTGCCATGGCCATAACTGCGTTGGGGCCTATGGCCTTGAGCACGTGCCGCACGGCGAGCACCTCAGCGCATCCTTGGCAAGCACGATGTCCTGAGTTGATATATTCTTCCAGGGGGAAATTCTTCAGGGGCTTAATAATCTTTTGTTTGGCTGTTTCGGGCATGTCTTTCTCCATACACTCCAAGGTTTACCCACGCACACCGTAAATACGGTAGCCTGTGAGCTGCTCTGCCTGAGCTGATTCAACCATGTTGACGATGTCCTGTGCGGTGACGTCTCGGCCTCCCAGACCTGCAATCATGCATCTGATGTTGGGCCGATTGGGTTGA
Source organism: Thermodesulfobacteriota bacterium (assembly GCA_030837305.1). GTDB lineage: Bacteria > Desulfobacterota > Desulfomonilia > Desulfomonilales > Desulfomonilaceae > JAUPKT01. Next base: position 3,622 of record JAUPKT010000544.1, on the reverse strand, counting down.
TGATACATCAACGCTCTGATCTCTGAAGTAAAAGGAGCGCTTGCCGCTCCGGGGGATATGGCTCGATCGAGAACCAGTATCTCTTTTGCGGTGCTCAAAATGTCTTGAAGCTGCTGCGTCGGCAAGGGCCGCCAAAGGCGAATCTTTACTAGGCCGACCTTCTTGCCCTGGTCTCTCATGAGATCAACTCCAAGAGAAGCTGCTTCGCAAATGGATCCCATGGCCACAATCAGGGTATCTGCTCCATCCGTTCGATACAATTCAATCGGGGAATAACTCCGCCCCGTGAGAGATGCCATTTCGTCCCAGGCCTTCATTATTACGGGAGCAGATGCTGCGACGGCGTGATCATGAGCCATACGCTGCTCAGAATAAATCTCCGGCATTGCAAAAGCTCCGAAAGAGACCACCTTGTCGGGATGGAGGGTATGAATCGGTTTGAACCGCGGCAGGTATTGCTTGACCATTTCCGGGGTCCACATTTCTATGGGTTCGATGACGTGGGTAAGACAGAATCCGTCGACGTTGATCATAACAGGCAATGAGACCGACGGATCCTCGGCCACCCGATACGCATGAAAGATTGAATCATACACCTCTTGGCCGTTTTCACAGAAAACTTGGATCCATCCGCAGTCTCTGACCATCATGGTGTCTGAGTGGTCGTTCCAAATGGACAGCGGAGCACTGAGTGCCCTGTTGGCGAGAAACATGACGATGGGCAGTCGCATGGAGGAGGCGATGAAGACAATCTCGGCCATGAGAGCCAAGCCTTGTGCTGCTGTCGCAGTGAATGTTCTTGCCCCCGCGGCTGCCGCTCCGCAGCAAACGGACATGGCCGAATGTTCAGACTCCACAGGCACGAACTCGGCATCGAGCTTGCCCTCGGTCACCAGTTCCGAAAGATGTTCAACCACGTGGGTTTGAGGAGTGATGGGATATGCAGCGACCACATCCACGTCGCACAGCCCAACGGCTTCGGCCGCTGCAATGGATACTTCGATACCAACTTTACGGCCCATTAGTTGCCCTCCTCCACAAGGGTGATAGCCGTCACGGGACATTCATTGGCACAGATGCCACACCCCTTGCAGTAATTGTAGTTCCAGATAAAAATGTTTTCTTGATAATCCGGTGAAATAGCCGCATCAGGGCACATGATAAAGCACCTCCAGCATCTGATGCATTTTTCCGTGTCACAGATGGGCCTTTGGGAACGCCAGGTGCCGGTATGATAGGATGAGGCGTTTCCCGGTTCGACTATCGATCCTCCGGGCTCTATTTCCTGCCACGCTATCTGATCCATCGGTTTGGTCACAGTTTCCTCCACGCGTTTTCTGATAATGTCGCTCATGCAGTTGGGGAATCTCTCAAATGGTGATTCTATTCATGCTACGACTTCTGTCTCCTGCCAGGCCCGTTTCATAGCTTCAATGTTTCTCGGTGCTATTTTCCCAAATCGCCTCTGAAAAGGCCCTATAAGTGAGTCTATTGGGAGAACGTTGGTGGCTTTCACCAGCGCGCCGACCATTGTGGTATTGGTGATGGGGAGCCCGATGACCTCTCGCGCTATCCGACCGGCATCAACGATTGCGAGCTTTCCCTGATAAGAGAGCTGGTCTCTTACGGACTGGATCGGCTGAGACGTGTTGAGGACGAGGATCCCGTCAGGCTTGATCCCCTCGGTTGGATTAGCAATGTCCAATAAAGAGGGATCTAAGACGATTGCGACATCCGGATTGTAAACCTTGTACCTCAGGCGAACCTTTTGGTCGTCCACTCGGGCAAAAGCTACAACCGGCGCCCCGCGCCTCTCCGGACCAAAACTGGGAAAGGCCAAGGCGAACTTCCCAATGTCGATCGCTGCTTGAGCCACAAGCTCAGCCGAGGTAACAGCTCCTTGACCACCCCTCCCATGAAATCTCATTTCTATCATGGCTACTCCTTATCGCCTGTTCTAGTCGAAATCCGTTTCGTCTGCTTCCACTGCGTGCATCCACTCATGTTTCATCCCGGCATCGATGATTTCCATGCAGCCCATGATATGAAACTTCGCTTCTGCCAGTTCGAGTATTTCCGACGGCAACAGGTCCTTTTTTTTGAGATATGAATCTATGCGTTCGTTGAGCAGGTGCAGGTGCCTCAAATCCGTGTCGTAGGCGTCCTGTGAGCTATAATCGTCTTGTTCATCGCCTCCTACTGATCGAAGGAGTTTCAGGTCCCACTCGTCTTTCTTCTTCCATCTGGCAACGGTGGCGGGATGCACACCCAATTTGATTGCCAAATCGCGATTAGTGATTCGCCCCCGGTCATTCAAAAAGGTTTCTTCTGCCGACTTTCGTTGGTTGTTTTTCTTCATGACGAAAACACCTGCAATCGTCCTAATCAGTCAGGTTGACAAGATACCTCACGCCAACTAATACCTATTAGCAGATCACATAATCAGGAACAAGGCTTATTCCGTAATTCACTTGCCGGTGGTTCTGTTTTTCAAGATTCGAAAGATTTTTTGGGCTGCCACGTAGAACAAAAGATATGATCACGGACGACCAATTTTTCAAGACACTCCCCACCAGTCCTGGCGTGTACGTGATGGAGGACGCGAAGGGAACGGTCCTGTATGTCGGTAAGGCAGGTAATTTGAGGAGTCGGGTACGAAATTATTTCGTACCCGGGGCAGACGAGCGGCCCTCTGTCCGGTACCTCGTCCTACGCGTCAAAAACATCAGGACAATCCTCACGGACACTGAAAAAGAAGCCCTGATTCTGGAAAATAACTTAATCAAGGAATACAGACCAAAGTACAATGTTAACTTAAGGGACGACAAGTCCTTCTTTTCTCTCCGGCTCAATCAGTCGCACCCTTTTCCACGTTTAACACTCGTGAGAACCCAAAGGATCAGACCGGACGGTGCGAAATACTTCGGGCCATATTCATCGGCTCGTGATGCCCGGGTCACATTGAAACTGCTCCACAGTCTTTTTCCTCTCAGACAATGTACGGACCGACAGATGGCCACGTGCACGAGGCCATGTCTCAATTGCCAAATGAAGAAATGCCTCTGCCCGTGCACCGGAAAGGTGAGTTCTGAAGAATATGGTCGCTTGGTCAGAAGTGCGGTCCTGTTTCTCCAGGGGCGCAGCGATGAACTGATCAATCAATTGAGAGCAGACATGCAGGATGCTGCTGCAAGACTAAGTTTTGAAGAAGCCGCGCTCATAAGGGATCTCTTGGCTGCAGTGCAAAGAACCGTGGAAAAACAAAACGTATCTTTTTTTCATAATAAGGATCAAGACGCCATCGCTATCATTCAACCCGACCAGGCTCTATATGTCATGACGGTCCTGTCTTTTCGGCAAGGCAATCTCCTCTCGGAAGAGTCTTTTGTCATCAGGAATCAGGCTTTAGACTCACAGGAAGTGCTGTCATCAGGGCTCAGACAGTATTATCACGGCGCCTCGAGTTATCCCCAGGAGGTGCTCATTTCCGAACCCATCGATCAAGAAGAGCTGGTTGAATCCTGGCTGTCCGGGCTACGTGGCAACAGGGTTTCGATCAAGGTCCCTGCAAGAGGACAGGGTCTGCGTCTGATCGCGTTGGCAAAGAAGAATGCTCACAATG
>JAUPKT010000067.1 GCA_030837305.1 Thermodesulfobacteriota bacterium | reverse complement strand
CCCTGTGACGGATGATTGAAACCCATCACGGTATGTAACAGAGTGCTCTTGCCTGCCCCATTGGGCCCTATCACCGTTACAATCTCGCCTTTATTGACTTCAAGACTGACATCCGTAAGGACTTGAACATCCTGGTAGTGAACATCAATCTTTCGTATGTCGAGAATAGGCCCTTCCATAAAACCAGCAACCTAATTTCTTCCGTGGAGGGACTTCTTGTCTCCCAGATATGCCTCTATCACAAGGCTGTTCTGAGCGATTTCTGCCGGAGACCCTTCCGCTATTTTAGTTCCATAGTTGAGCACAATGATTCGATCAGATATGCCCATCACAGCCCTCATGACATGTTCAACCACGATGAGAGATCGTCCTGAATGTCTTATTTTGGTGAGAAGGACCAGGGCCTCATCTATCTCATGGGGATTGAGGCCGGCCATATTTTCGTCCAAGAGAAGCGTCTTTGCCCCGGTTGCCATGGCACGGGCCAACTCCAAGCGTCTACGAGCCGGGACGGAAATCGAAGATGAGAGCTTTTCACGCTCTTTATCAAGGCCAACAAATCCCAAGATCATTTCAGTCTCCATCAAGGCTTCTTTCATGGAAAGCATCCCACCGTGCAAGGCTCCCACGAGGACGTTTTCGAGCACTGTCAATGCCTTAAACGGCTCCATAATCTGCGATGTCTTGGCCAAACCAATACGACAAATTTTATGTGGTTTGAGTCCGGTAATGTCCGTGCCGCCGAAAATCACCTTTCCCGCGGTAGGTTTCTCCAGGCCGATGATACAGTTAAATAGAGTAGTTTTTCCCGCGCCGTTGGGTCCTATTAAACCGAGGATTTCTCGATCATGGAGTTCAAAGCTCACCCGATCCAGGGCTATGAGTGCCCCGAATTGCTTACCGATGTTCCTGCATTGCAACGTCGGCATTTAGTCAGGGATCCTTTTCACCTAAGAAATTGACATCCCTTCATTTCTCGAAGGGTCCCCACGATTCCCCGCGGCATAACCAATATAATGGCTACGATTATGCCTCCTACCATGATCAGGTAATACTCCACAAAAGCTGTTCCCAAGTATTCGGACAGGAGCGTGAGGACAGCGGCACCCACCACAGGGCCCAGGAATGTCCCCATACCGCCCAGTAGAGTCATAATAACCATTTGTACTGTCTTGTGAACGTTGAACACGTCGGCCGGTGTAATGTAAGTAATCCAATAGGACTCTATACCGCCAAGGGTTCCGAGCAAGAAGGCACTTGTCGCGTAGGCACGAAGTTTTACACCCGTAGTGTTCACCCCGGAGATTTCCGCGGATTGCTCAGCTTCGTGGATGGCCTTAAGGCCGTAGCCGAACTTTGACCTCTCTATGCCTGCGTGGACGAGGATAACGGCTATGGTAACCATCCCAAAGCAGTAGAGGAAGAAAGTGTTATCGTGACCACTTATGGGTAAGGTGATGCCATGGCTGCCCTGGAAAAAGGAAACGCCGAAGGTTCTATCAAATTCAAGGACCACCTGCTTCATTGTTTCCGCAAACGCAAAGGTGGCTATGGCAAAATAGGCGCCCTTCAAACGCAATGTCGTCAATCCAATCGGCACGGCAATACAGAGAGCCGTAATGCCGGATAACACTACCGACGGGAAAAATGGTAGTCCATACTTCGTCATCGAAATGGCAGTGGCATACGAGCCAATGCCGAAATACACTACTGGACCAAAGTCAATGTAGCCTGTGTAGCCGCTTGTAATATTCCAGCAACCGGCCATACCGATCCAGAAAATGACGACAGTAATTATTCTGAGGACATATTCAGAAGATGCAACAAAGGGAGCGAGACCTACCGCCACTCCCAAAGAGATGCAAAATAGATAAACGAATCTGTTGTGTTGGGCTTCAGCCATACCAGACTCTGTGTAAGAGACGCTTCAAGAAACCATGCCTTTTCCGACTATTCCGGTCGGCCTGATAACAAGCATCATGAATAGTAAGAGAAAGGTCACTGCGATTGATATACCGGCATTCAAGTATGTCACTGCGAGTGATTGAGCAATGCCCAATGTTATGCCGCCCCACAGTACTCCCGGCATGTAACCCATCCCACCCAGGACCACGACACAAAAGGCCACGATGGTGTACTGAAGCCCCATTTCAGGGGAAATAATCTCAAATGGACTGATCGAAGCGCCCGCCAGACCCGTTACTCCGGCCCCTAATCCGAATGTAACGGCATAAATGCTCTTTATCTTTACCCCCATGAGTCGCGCAATCTCTTTGTCCATGGCTGTAGCTCTAATAGCCCGCCCGGTCTCAGTTCGATTCAAGAAAAGCCACAGAATGGTAATGATGAAGAGCGCAAGCAAGAAAGTCGTCAAGCGGGAATAAGGAATGTTCAGTCCAGCAAAGGCGGCATTTGCTCCCGAATAGGTGGTAGTAATGGACCTGAAATCGTGAGACCAAAGCTTCAGCGCCACATTCGCCACCATCAAATGAATCCCAAAGGTAAGAATGTAGCTCATGATGTGGGGAAGCTCTATGACCCTATTAATGATGTATCTTTGGATGAGATAACCAAAACAAAAGAGAAACAAGAATGCTAAAGGCAGACTGAGATAGGGATCAATTCCCAAGAGTTCAAACAGCCAATACGAAGTGAATGCTCCGAGCATGATGAGTTCGCCGTGCGCCAGGTTGACGACTCCCATCACACCAAAGATCAGCGAGAAGCCCGCGGAATAGGCCGCGTAAACTCCTCCAAGGAGAATCCCGTTTATCAAAGATTGTAACAGAACAGTATCCACGGGAATGGTACGCTTCGTCTTTCATAGTTCGTTAGCAACTGCCGTTTCAGTTTCAACCGGATGGCTAACCAGCAACACGTTTATTTCCGAAAACCGTGTTGACAAATCTCTTTAGTTCTTACGACCACCGAGCAGTCACTGTCTTCTCATCGAGAAACAAGCGCATAGAGGCCATGCGGGATTTGGCACCGCCAAAGAAGGATTGTCGTTTAGATCCCAGCGGAAAAAAGGCATACGGCTGGGGAACCCCTACGTTGATACCCACATTCCCTACGTTCACCTCTCTAGCAAACTTGCGCGCAGCTCTGCCGCTCTCCGTCATGATACAGGCGGAATGGCCCAGATCGGTCCTTGTATTGATCCAGTCAATAACCTCATCCAAAGACTCTGCCCTCATCAACCCAGCCACTGCACCGAAGGCCTCCTCTCTTGCCGCTCTCATTTCAACATGCATGTTCTCTAGAATGGTCGGCCCAATGAAGTAACCTTTTGTCAACTCCGGTAGAACCCCTGTGCGACCGTCAAGAACCATCTTCGCACCTTCAGAAAGGGCAAGATCAATCCAGGACAGCACCTTTTCCCGCCCGGAAGGCGTGGTGTACGGTCCCATGGTGACCGATTCATCAAGGCCGTAGCCCAATTTCATGGCTTGGGCTTGGCCCACAAATTTCTCACGAAACTCCTCGTACATATCACCCACAACAACTACGTTGTCTGAACCAAGACATCGCTGGCCGGTCATACCAAAGCAACCTTGTCGTAAATAGAAAACGCAGATCGGAAGAGCACACGAGATCGG
>JAUPKT010000543.1 GCA_030837305.1 Thermodesulfobacteriota bacterium | reverse complement strand
TTTCACATTGGGAAATTCTCCCATTGTATTGAACGGAGGCATATCGGATCTCAAAAACTCACCTATGATGGATCTATTTGTTTCGATGACCGCCGAAGCCAAGGACCTGCAACCGTTGAGCCAGAACCTCGCAATTATTGAGCGTCTGGCGCCCCATGTGAATCGTCTGACTGACTTCTCCGGAGGCGTATCCGTCACCCTGAATCTGAAAGGACCGGTGTCTCGTCCGGAGGCAAAAGGACTTATTTCACTGGATAACTTTGAATGTCGTTTGGGTACGTTTCCTCTTCCCCTCAAAAAGGTGACGGGAAAATTACGATTCAGAGGAACGGGTATCTCAACGCCCGAAATCAAAGGGAATCTCGGTTCAAGCCCTTTTTTAATAAAAGGAAGCATTACTCCCGATACGGTTGATGTGGCGGCAGAGTTAAAAATGCAAGGGAGTGATTTGCGGCAAATAGAGGGGTTCCCAAGGAATTGTACGGTTTCGGGTTCGGTGCCTTGTCAGATTGAAGTGAAAGGCAAGCCCAATTTGATCAACTTTGTCTCGGTTGTAGAACTCAAGTCCAATGCAATCACCATCGGCCAGATAATGGACAAGAGAGCTGGAGTGCCTTTAAGAATAGAAGCATCCGGGATGAAAGATTCTTCTGGTATCAAGATTGAGGAAATTGCCCTGGCGGCGGATAAAGTAAGAATTTCAGGGCGAGGTTCCATCCGTGACGATGGGAGAACAACCCTGAGCATCAACTTGCCCCCCAAAGGTATCCCCTCAGATTCATTAATGCCTTTACTCAATCCCGCCCTTGAAATGCAGGGTGGGGGACGCATTGAGGGGGATCTTCTGATCAACTCTCCTCACCTATTCACGAATGCAGCCCTGGAAATAAATGCAGTGTTGAGCCATTTGTCCCTAAGGCTTCCGGGAATGTACAAACGGGCGGAGGGTCTTACCGGGACCATAAAGCACCGATCAAATTCCCACCAGTTCGTTATGGAAAGAGTAAAGGTAGGAAATTCAGTCGTCTGGGGAACGCTGTCGGTGACTGAATTTGACAATCCCCGAATAGAGGTGGTCTTAGAGTCGTCCCATTTCGAAACAACAGACTTCACGGCGCCTCCCGGCTTTGTCCATAAGCTAACCTGGGGGGAATTCATGAGAATCAACCCTGTCGTTCGGTTCTTAGCCAGAGCCAAGGGCACGGGTTTCCTGAAAATTACGAAGGGCAAAATCGGAGAACGGACCTTCGAGGACTTTCGGGCAAATCTTGAAGGGAACTCGGGGCTCATTAAAGTGACGTCGTGGCAGACGCTCTTTGCGGATGGAGTCCTTCGAGGCGCCGGGCTGTTCGATATACGCCTTAATTCAAAGAAGCCGCTGTCTGTGGAGTTTCAGGGAGATCGCCTCAAAATGGAAAAGACCATGCGGGCCGATCCCGGGTGGTTGCGGGTGAGCGGAGATGTTTTCGCAGAAGGGACTCTGGATTGGAAGCTCGGCCCAAGTGTTGATAAGAGAGGGATGTATAAGACAGGCAGGATCGAAGTCCGAATGAACGAAGGGGTTATAAACAGATTCGACATCCTCTCAAAGCTGTTTTCACTCGTGAACCTTGGGTCTCTCCTCCGGGGGAAGCTGCCTGATGTGATTGGTCAGGGTTTGCCTTTTCATCGTCTCACGTGGACCATGGAAGTATTCGACAACAAATGGAAGGTGTCGGACCTGAGACTCATGTCTGACGCGGCGAGAGTTGACTCCTCGGGCATGTATTTTGCCGGACAAGAGAGGATTGATTTCCGAATGGATGTGTCCCCTCTTGTTGGTTTTGATGCTATTTTTCAGGGGCTCTTCGGCAATTTAATTACCAGGAACGGAAAGATCTTGTCGACGACGTTTCGGATTCGAGGTCTCTATTCATCCCCGGATGTGCGCCTTGAACCATTTGAAAATCTCAGGCCTGAGGAAAGATAGGATCCAGATTTGGGCTCCATGGACCCTACGTCACAAATTCTTTGACACCTCGAAAAGTCTTTCGGTGCACGGGGGAGGGGCCAAACTCAACGATGGCCTTCCTGTGGTCCTGGGTAGGATATCCCTTGTTCCGATGGAATCCGTACTGTGGAAACCTTCCATGCAGTTCCTGCATGATGCCGTCGCGGGTGACCTTGGCCACGATACTTGCGGCAGCCACGGAGACACTCAGCCTGTCCCCTCCGATTATCCCTTGCTGATCTATTGCCACATCCAGCCGTATGGGGCCATCTATCAGGAGGTAGTCGGGCTGCAGTGGGAGTTTTTCTACAGCAGTGACCATGGCGAGACGAGATGCCTCAAGAATATTGATTTGTTCTATGATAGTAGGTTCGATGATACCAACCGCTGTGGCGGCCACGCGAACGATGTACTTGTATAATGCCTGTCTCGCTTTGTTTGAGAGGGCTTTTGAGTCGTCGATACCCGAGAGATCCATTTCAAACGGCAGCACTACTGCGGCCGCTACTACCGGTCCTGCGAGGGGGCCTCTGCCCGCCTCATCTACGCCGGCCACCATCCGATAACCTTTCCGGTACAAATCGTTTTCAAATTCAAGTGTCGGCCGGGTTCTGGTTAAGGTTCTCGTCAAACGTCTCTTGTTCCCGTCACTTGTTGTCCGGACGGTAGCCCCGTTCTTTGATGCGGGCAGCTTTACCGCGAAGCTTTCGCAGGTAGTATATCTTAGATCGTCTGACTCGACCCTGGTTTACGACCTCTATCTTGTCTATCATCGGGGAATGCATCGGAAAGACTCTCTCAACCCCGATTCCGTAGGAAACCTTTCTCACGGTAAAGCTGGTTCTGGACTCTTTGCGATTGATGGCGATCACTGCGCCCTCAAATACCTGAATTCGTTCCCTGGTTCCTTCAACAATTCTTACGTGGACTTTTACGGAATCTCCCGCTCGAAATGCAGGGATATCCAACCGCATCTGTTCTTTTTCGATTTGATCAAGCACATTCATGATTTTTCTCCATATTGCCAGCGTTCATCTCGGTTCGTATTTCCCCGAGCACTTCCGCTTCTCTCTCATTAAGAATTTTTGTTTCCAAAAGATCCGGCCTCCGATAAAAAGTCCTAGCCAAGGACTGCTTTAATCTCCAGGTACGGATTTTCTCATGGTGACCCTCAAGCAATACCCAGGGTACGGACATGCCTTCAAAGACTCGTGGTCTCGTATACTGGGGATACTCCAGGAGACCATCGTAAAATGAGTCACCGCCGATGTGGCTGTCACTTCCCATCACCCCAGGGACAAGTCTCGAGACCGCATCGATGATCACCATTGCGGCTGTTTCTCCGCCGGACAAGACGTAGTCGCCCACCGAGATCTCTTCATCCACGTAGCAGCGCACTCGTTCGTCAATGCCTTCGTACCGACCACATACGATGATCATACTGCTTAATTGGCTCAACTCTTCAGCCTTACTCTGATCGAACAGTCGAGCCTGCGGGGTTGTGAGAATGACTCGGGGTTTATCCACACCTGCCTTCAGCGCTCGTATGCCCTTCACGATGGGCTCTGGTTTCATGATCATTCCCCTGCCGCCGCCATAGGGGTAGTCGTCAGTGGTCCGATGTCTGTCACTTGCAAATTGTCTCAGATCGACCGCCTCGAAGCCCATCAAGTGTTTTTCTATGGCTTGTGCGGGATTCCCGAACGTGATGAAAGAATCAAAAATTCCAGGAAAAATTGTGAGAATCTTTACATCAAGCATCAGGAATCAGTCCTTCAAGAGGATCCACAACGATGACACCAGCGACCATATCAACCTGAGCTAACACCTCGTCAATCCAGGGCAGCAAGACCTCACCTGCGGGACCTTGGATTTCCAGCACATCATGCCCCCCGGTCGGAATGATATTCCTTACTGTCCCCAAGTCTCTCCCCTCAACCGTGACTACCTTAAGACCTTTCAGTTCGAACCAATAGTATTCATCCTCGGCCTTTTCAGGAAAGTGTTTCTTCGAGGTGCTCACCAGCATCCCTGTGAAACCCATGGCTTCTTCCCTGCTGTGAACGCCGTCCAGCGTCACCAAAACATCACTCCGATACGAGCGAATATTGAGGACTCGGAATGGGGAATCGCCGAGGAAAAGGTCGACTGATCGTTTGAAAACTTCGAGAGACTCGGTGAAAGGACGGACCTTAATTTCTCCCTTCGTTCCAAAGGTTGTAGTGACTTTTCCGATTACCACGCGCTCTCGGGTCGACATGCCACGCATATTGTCTTGGTTCGAAAATTAAGATGCCAACGGTATCCGGGTTATTCAACGATTTCAAGGACGGCCCTTTTTCTTGCTTTTGCAGACGCCACGCTGAGTATCGTTCTGAGCGCCCTAGCCGTACGCCCCTGTTTTCCGATGACTTTGCCGAGATCGGATTTGGCGACCTTGAGGGCAATCACGGCAGTCACTTCCGTTTCCAACTCGGTTACGGAGACATCTTCAGGGTTGTCCACGAGAGCCTTTGCAATGTATTCAACAAGTTCCTTCATCACAACCCTCTCTTTCTCCTGCGGTGACTCACCGTTCGGTGAATGACCGAGGCTAGGCAAGAGCCTATTCTGAAGGACGATCCTCCGTGGGGATCTTTCTCACAAGCTTTTTTGCCGTATCAGTAAATTCCGCGCCCTGTTTGGCCCACGAACGGATCTTTTCCGCATTAAGGTTCAGGCCGGATAACTTGTTCCTCGGGTCATAGGTGCCAAGTACATCGAGAAATCGACCGTCCCTTTTTGCGCGTGAATCCGCAGCCACTATACGGTAGAATGGTTTCTTCTTTGAACCGAAACGGGCCAGGCGAATTTTTACAGCCATGATATTCAGTACCTCGAGCTAGTTATTCAGTGTCAATCCATAATCGGATAATATTAGATGTGTGAACGGTCCTTGTCAACAAGTGAATGGCCAAGTGTCTCTTTTACGTAATAATTTCATGAGGCGGCCCGTTCGTTTTTTCAATGCGATAAAGTCTCCTTGACTTAAGTCAATGAATGAAGACGGCTTACTCTGTAATGCAACTATATGCTGTGCTCTGGAGATTGAGATGAAAAATACGACAGCGGAAACATGCGTTCCCATTGACATATCCGATGCGGACATCTACGAGGCCATGAGCGATATCCCCGGTTATCTCGATATCACGCCCGGAGATTTCAAGGAAGTTTATCTCAGGGCTTATCAACATGCTATACAGAGGCTGACCCGAACGGTCAGAGTGACAGAGATCATGACGAGAGATGTCGCTTATGTATTGCGAGCGACTCCTGTCCGGGAAGTTGCCGAATTGATGGCAAAGAGAAAAATCTCCGGAGTGCCGGTCGTTGAGGCGGGTGGAAGTGTGGCAGGGGTCATCTCACACAGAGACTTCTTGGAGGCCATGGGAGGTTCAAAATTTGGGACTTTTATGGAGATTATTGCAGACTGTCTAAGGGGAAGTGGCTGCCTTTCCGTAGAGGTCCGTACACAGCGTGCTGAGGACATTATGACGTGTCCAGCTATTACCGCCACGCAAGAAACGACGGTCATGGAAGTCGCGGATATGATGGCGCGACGAGGTATAAATCGGATTCCTGTGGTTGACGACAAAGGATTGCTCACAGGAATCGTGTCCCGGGCCGACGTTGTCCGATCGACTGTTTTGGGCTGAGTACCATGAACTACTTTTCCAAAATGAAAGGCGCAAGTAAGAGCCCTCCACGAGTGTCGCTCTGGGAGATTTTCCTGTCGTGGCTCGGCTCTTTTCTCGGAATAGGAGCAATTGCTCTCATTCATCTCAAGATGAATCATGGTCTTGACATGGCGATGCTGGTGGGCTCATTTGGAGCTTCTGCGGTTCTTGTTTACGGAGCCACCAAGAGCCCACTGGCGCAGCCTCGAAACTTGATCGGAGGACATTTATTCTCCGCCCTCATTGGCGTTGCAGCATTCAATATCTGTCAAGGGGAGGTTTGGTCGG
>JAUPKT010000542.1 GCA_030837305.1 Thermodesulfobacteriota bacterium | reverse complement strand
TCATGGGACTTCATTTATTTTCAGGGCTGAAACCCAAAAAGATGTACGACCACCCGTTGACAAGAAGTTCCACTGATATGAACAGACCAATGACCCAGAGTCCGGACACCGGCCACTGGACCATAATCATGACCCCGAGGACAGCGGAGACGGCACCAGAGAGAAACTGCAAGAACCAGCTTCCTGATTGGCGCATGCCGATGGCCATGACCATTCGTACCAAGCCCACAGACAGTAGGATGGCTGCCACGATGAGCGTGAGAATCAATTCGGCCTGAATTGGGTTTGTAACGATTACTATGCCGGCAAACAAGTACAGGAGTGCTATGAGGATGTGGTACAAGACATCCTTGAACCCTCTCCTCTTCGCAGCGTCCACGAACTGACCCATGGCCCCCACTATGAGCATAATGCCGTAGAATAGTATGCTGACCGTCGTGAGGGCAAAAGTCATTCCAAGGCCGATGATGCCCAAGATGATGAGCCCGATTCCCATCGCGACGATCCATCCTCGATTTGACTGCGCTTGGACCGATCCTGATTCACGTGACATGCCATTTCCTCCTTTCGTTGCCTGACCCAAAACAGACCTGAGAGAGAAAAACTTCCATCACAAGTGCTCGCTTCCGGCTCGTTGATCCCCAAGAATCTTTTTCGGGGCGTCACTACTTTATACTTGCACCTTGGCTCAGAGTAACTTACCTGATATGTCATTGTCCAATTTTTCCCGGCCAACGATCAAAATGTTCTTAATGGGATCATAATGAACAATTTGATTATGTTTTTCTCAATATGTGTTCAAGACAAAGAGGAGGGGGCTTGGAGGAGAGGTCGCGGCACGAAGGCACTTGGCCTCTCCCTGGAGATTCAAGGATCCTAGCGTGTGTTTTATCGGTGGACGAATTCGGCCTTGGCCTTGGCACCCTTGGTAACAAAGGTTTGCAGCCCGATCTTGGTGTCTTCCGTATTCCAGCATTCCCCGAACAACTTGGCCTCGTTAGCCAAGCCGTCTTTCAGGGTCATCTTAGCACCTTCCAAGATGGCCTTTACACAAAGAGCATCGATGGCCTTTGAGTGGTAACCGATGTCCACGGCGGGCAGAGACGTGGGTGCGTCGGCAATCGGTCCCTTCTCAATCACCTTGACTTTCGTCTCTCCGGAAGCAATTTTCCGAGCCAAATCAATGGCCGGAACGAGAACATCGTCCTGGGCCTCTGCATTAATGAGTCCGCAGGCGAGGGCGTCCTTGGAGGACACGGGGTTTGCGGTCCGGATTAATTCGGAAGCCTTTTCAAAACCTATGAGTCTTGGCAGCCTCTGGGTGCCTCCCATGCCCGGTATGAGTCCCAGGTTGATTTCCGGCTGTCCGGCCAACACTCTGAGACCTTTGGGTGCAACCCGCGCTGTGCAACTCAGGGCCAATTTGCAGCCTCCACCGAACGCGAGACCGTTCAGAGCAGCTACTATGGGTTTGCCCGTGTTTTCCAGTTCTGAAGTAATGGCTTGGCCCCTCAGTGCAAATGCTTCCGCCTGAGCCGGCTGTGTGAAGCCTGACATTTCTTTGATGTCCGCGCCAGCCACGAAGGCTTTGTTGCCATATCCGGTGATCACGGCGCACTTTATTTCGGGATCGTTCTTGATGATCTCGCAATAGTCCCGGAGTTGCTCGATGACTTTGCTATTGATTGCGTTGAGCGCTTTGGGTCGTCTTATGGTGATGATGCCAACATCCGCCTTCTTTTCAAAAAGGACATCCAGTATTTGCCAAGGCTTTCCTGATGCGGCCTGTTCCCTAAGCCTCTTGGAGACAGGCATGTCAGGGTATTTCTTGGCAAAGGCCTCGACAAGCGCAAACGATTTCTGAATTCCCAGGGAATTCATGAAGCTGAATGGGGGATTCATATCCAGGGCTACGCTGATAACCAGATCAAAATCGCTCTCATTGATGATTCCGGCATCAAGCATATCGCAGACTATGGCAAAATAAGCGCCCTGCAGTTCCTCTGTTATCATCTTTTCCTTGTCGGGCGCTACTTGAACATTTTCTCCACGTGCGGGGACTTCCCAAAAGGTGTTTGTTTCCACGATGGTTTTCAACCGATCCGGCACTCGAAACCACGGATTAAGGCGTTCGGTCATCTCAGACAAACCGTGGGCCGTGATGGGGTTTCCTCCGGTGAGATTATGGGCTGTGAACGGCCCGACCGTCAGACCGAGACACTTTGAAGCCACAGTGTCGACCTGCTTGGTGTCTCCCAGTCCGGCATCCACGCATTGGACTGCGGCCAAAAGCAACCCTTCAAATACCGGGTCAACAGCGTATCCATACCGTGAGCCGACTCTTACTGGGATTTTTCCGAGGTATTCATAGAAACGCATCACAAATTCGAAGACTTTCTCATCGGTATCTTTTCCGGGAATGATCTCTATTGCCTGGTTCCGTTCGGCAGGAAAGAAATAGTGCGTGCAGAGCGTTCGGGCTTTGTGCTCCATATCTTCGAAGATGCGCTCGGGCTCAAGGTGTGAGGAATTGCTGGTGATGATTGCTTGGGGGCTCACCAGGCTTTCCACCTGCTTGAAAATCCTTTTTTTCAGGGGCAGATCTTCGGTGGCTGCTTCCACTATAAGGTCTGCGCCTTTAAGCTGATCATAATCGGAGGTGAAGATGACATGGCTTTTCATGCCTTCGACATCATCGGGTTTGAATGCCCCGCTCTGGCCACCTTTGTCGATTTTCTTGTGGAGTTTTGCTTTGCCCTTTGCTAACGCATCTTCTGAGACGTCCACAACGACGACGACGGTTCCGTGTTTGTGAAGAGCCTTGACAAAATGAAGGGCAATGTCTGGGCCAATTTGTCCGGAACCTATGATACCGACTTTTGCAATTGAGCAGTCTCGGAAAAGAAAAGCCATTTGGAGTCCTCCTTTATGACGGGGGTTTGTTCATTCATGAGAAAATGTTGACAACATTTTTTTATAGCATTGCCATATTGAGATGTAAAGGAAAAGGCTGTATGTAACAGATACATTTCATGAAGGGGATCGTCTGGGTGGGCGATGACCTTTTCCCCAAAAATTCATTTAGATGAAAAAAAGTCCTTGGATCCCACGAAATCAGCTTCTCAAATGCAAGCGGGAGCGAAACGCTGTTTTGCTTCGCAGCAGAAAATGCTATTGTCAAACGCTATCTGCAATACGTGAGGAGGGATTCCTGCATGAAATTGGAAGATGCCGTGAAAAGCAGACGGAGCACTCGGGCGTTCTTGCCGAAGCCTGTTCCCCGGGAAACAATCACCAAAATAGTAAGGCTCGCTCGATGGGCCCCCTCCTGGGGAAATACTCAGCCGTGG
>JAUPKT010000541.1 GCA_030837305.1 Thermodesulfobacteriota bacterium | reverse complement strand
TAGCCCTGGGGACCTGCATTGGTTCTGACCCCTCCAAGGTAGAAATCATGATTTCACCGCCAAGAGCCGCCACGCTGTAGCTTATGGGTACTTCGATCACTACTTCATCCCCATGTCTCTTGAAAACCTCATGATCACGAACGTGTATGAACACATAAAGGTCGCCTGACGGCGCACCGGCGTCACCAGGGTCGCCTTCGCCCTGAAGCCGAAGCCTTGAACCTGTTTCCACACCAGGCGGGATTCGGATTGACAACTTCTTTGTCACCAAGACGCGTCCAACACCCCGGCACGCCTCACAAGGATTCGTTATAACGGTTCCGCTACCTTGGCATGACGGACACGTAGTACTGATGGAGAAAAACCCCTGGGACCGTGTGACCTGTCCTCGTCCTCCACAGGTTGTACACACTTCCGGCTGAGTACCGCCTTTGGTGCCGACACCGGAGCAGTCAAGACATGGCTCATGCCGAGATACCTCTATCTCAATTTCTTTCCCCGTAGCCGCATCCATAAATTCTATTTGAAGATCGTAACGAAGGTCCGCGCCTCGTCGAACCGTTGATCGCCTGGAACCACGGGCACCAAAGCCGAAGAATTCTTCGAAGACGTCCCCAAACGAGGAAAAGATGTCGTCAAAATTCCTAAAGCCCGTAAAGCCGGACTGCTGCAATCCGGCATGACCAAAACGGTCGTAGAGTTGCCTCTTTTCCTGGTCGCTCAACACCTCGTACGCCTCGGCAGCTTCCTTAAACTTCTCCTCAGCCTGCTTATCACCCTTATTGCGGTCCGGGTGGTATTGAAGGGCCAATTTCCTGTAGGCCTTTTTCATCTCGTCGGCTCCCGCCCCTTTACCCACACCTAACACTTCGTAATAATCACGTTTTGTCATTGTAAAAACCCAATGTGCCTCATGATCGCAACGGCAAAATATCTTCGGTACGTCAACCGATATAGATAATCACTGAATCCCAATTTGTCATCCCCCTTGGGACTCAATCGAACGCGAATTCAAGTATTCAACTGTCCACGGGAATCTCACTTTGGTCTTTGCAGTTTTTCAATTCACCTTCCCTTGTGAGCATGTGTATCACGCAGGCTGTTCGGTACTGACAATAAACACTCGGGGTATGGCAACAAGCACACTCAGGGCACATGTAATTGCCATCTTTCTGGCAATAGAAAGATCCCTCTCTGTCTGGATGACGGTAGCACGGAAACATCATCGAAATGTCACTCCCTGTAACGTTATAACTTACCATGAAAGAGCACCATGATCCTCTGAAAAAAGACCGTTGATTGTTCCCTCATCACCCCATGGTGCTGCTCCTAATACTCTGAACGACCATTGCCTTTTTGAGACTGGCGGTATACTCATTAACATGAGATGAGCAAAGGCACGAATTCCTTTGCCGGGTCTCCGCGAGATGAAATCTTATTGCTGACGCATGAAGGCTGAGTGAGAGATTCGGATGACCACAATACGCGACGTCCATGAAAATAGATCTGCATTGCCATAGCTATTATTCCCAAGACAACCGGTTGGATCCCCGGGTAGTCATAGCACGAGCCATACAGCTCGGTTTGAATGGCGTATGCTTTACGGAACACTACTCTGTCGACGTGTCATGGCCGGTGGAACAAATCGACACGCCGGAGGATTTTGTGGTGCTGCGCGGTGTTGAGATCTCCACTGATCTGGGTCACGTTCTTGTTTATGGTGTCAAAGATGACGGCTGGAACCAATGGGGGCGCAACACCTTTCTCGAATTTCACAAAATCGCCGAGTCGGTTCACGAAATTGGAGGCTTATGCGTGCCGGCTCACCCGTTCAGGGGGTGGGAATCGGTGGGAGAGAAAATCTACTCCATGGGAAACATAGATGCCGTTGAAACCCATAACGGGGTCAATGGACCGGCCCAGAACAGATTAGCCCAGGAGGCACAGATCAAACTGGCCATGCCTTCCATTGGAGGAAGCGACTGCCATTACCCACATCAGATAGGTCAGGCGTACACGGAGTTCGAAAATCTCGTGACCAATGTGGATGACCTCGTGCGAGAAATCGCGGCTGCACGATGCAAAGGGTGCAATTTAGGCGCATCATGAGTTCAGTGGTCCGAATCCGTCGGACCATCTCTCCCGGAATTACGGTCTGAAAAACTTCGGACTGATTGAGGATGGCCTGTGCTGACCACATCCATCATTCTGCAGACTAAAGATCGAGGAGAGGCCGACGAATTTGTTGTCTTCTTGAGCAAAGACCTCGGAAGACTAGCCGGAATAGCAAAAAACGCCAAAAGGAGCCGTATCCGATTTGCCGGGCATCTCGAGCCTCTATCCCTCGTGGAACTTCTCGTGAGAATGCGTCGAAAAGACGATTTAGTGTGGATCGACGAATCCCAGGTGCTTGACGGCCATCTTAACCTGAGAAACTCCATTCAGAAGATCGCGTGGGCTCGTTATTTTGGAGAACTGATATCAGTTTTTGTGCCGGACGCCCACCCTGAGCCTCCGCTTTTTGAGTTTTTCAAAAGTTTCCTCAACGAAATGGATACTTCTGATCTGACCCCCGTCCAGTTGATCATCGAAGAACTTCGTCTCCTGGGCATCCTCGGGTATGCCCCGCGATTCGATGCATGCCCCGTCTGCGGCGAGGCGATTGCACCTGGGGAACATGCCCACTTTTCCGTTTATTCAGGGGGCACCTGCCATGAGAAATGCTTGACGCCTACCGACGGCATCACCGTGAACCTATCACCAGGCACACTGGCAGTAGCCAGAAGAGTTCTGACTCTGGACAGGAAAGCCGCAGCCCGCTTCCGGTTGCACCCTCAAGGACTCCATGAGTTGCGTACAGCCCTTTCAGCCTTTGTGAAACATCTTCGTGGCGGACAAATCAACTCTCTCGTGTTCATGGAAAAGATGCAGCTGCCGTAGTTGAAAGAAGACAAAACAATCCGGACCCACGAGATACTGAAGGAAGGTCAAGCCCAGAAATGCAAAATAAATAAACTTGATAAAATAGTGATATATGATATATAACTAAATTAGTTAAAGTTATGGTTCATGAAAATTGTTGTCTTTCCATGACAAAAAAAATCTTTTAGTCCTGTCAATTGCTATTTTGGCCGTTAGTCTGGCATCACTGTGCCATTCCTCTGAACTCCAGCCAATCTCCAGCGGCACGATCGTATCGTCCGTTGTGAATCCCCACCTCGAACAGCGGGATTCTCAGCTTCAATATGTTCGAACCCCGTCGAATCGGGTCGAGGGCGCCATCATTCACGCGTATCAATCTACTACCATCTCCGCGGAGGTCTCCGGAATACTTGAAAGGTTCAACGTGGAAGAGGGTGATAGGGTATCCGAAGGCCAGGTCATTGCTGAAATCTCGGCCCGTCGCTATCAGGTAATCGCAGAAAGGGCTAAGGGGAGAGTCAAAGCGCTTGAGTCCGCAGTTAAGACGGCAAAGAAGAGCTGCCAGCTCAAGAGACAAATGTTGTCAGGAGGCGCATCGACGGAGCAAGAAGTTTTGAATGCCGAAGCGGCTCTCGAGGCAAGGGAAGGTGAGTTCGTGGAGGCAAAGCATCTCCTCAAGCTCGCACAAATGGACTTGGAATCTTGCAAAATCCGGGCGCCTTTTCATGGTTTTGTCGATCAGAAATTCAAGAATCAATTTGAAGCTGTCGAGAAATCTGAGAAGCTGTTCGATCTTATCGATGCCTCCCAGGTATTCGCAGTTGCACATGTTCCCGATGACCTTCCGGCCTTCTTGGAGAAGGGGCGAAAACTTTACTTCGTTGATAATTCCGGGTTGGAATTCCGAGGAACGGTTAGAAAACTCGGAGTCAAGATCGATCCTAAGAGCAGGACTCGAAAAGTCTTTGTGCTCATCCCCAATGATGAATCACAACTCCGGGTTGGGCTATCAGGATCGTTGAAATTCGCAGAATGAAATGACACGTGCAAAATGCACTCTCGGGAAAATGGCCGTGATCCTTTTGTCTGTCCACATGTGCTGCATCTCTTCGTGTGGATG
>JAUPKT010000540.1 GCA_030837305.1 Thermodesulfobacteriota bacterium | reverse complement strand
TGGAGCGGGAAACGGGATTTGAACCCGCGACTTCAACCTTGGCAAGGTTGCACTCTACCACTGAGTTATTCCCGCACAACCGCAAAATATACCGAACCCCATGACCCTTGTCAAACAATTTTGCCTGCGAGTTGAAAGCGGAGATCGCCCAGGGCTGCAGCCGCCGATGAACGGAATCCGCGCAGAACGAGAAAGGCCCCTCTGAATCCAAAGGGGCCTTGAAAATGAGATGAGAGATGATGCTATCCCAAAGGGGCCACTATACGGCGATCTTCAAGCCGCTTAGCCATCTCCGAAAGCACCGAATAGGTTAAGCCCGTACGAGCATGTATCTTGTCCAAACTCCGGACCATTATCCGGCCGTCCGGCTGCATTTCCCGAATGAGCATCTTCTCAATCCTGGAAAGTCGCTCCGGATCCTTTTCGAAAAGCATATGCTCTCCTTTCAAGACGATGATTACTCCCGTGGAAACAGACCCTGACAAACAAATAGCATCAGTAAATACAGTTAGCTATATAGTTCAATTACATTAATATGTCAATTAATCGATTTAACATGCTGTCTTTATATGCGTTTATTCCATGATATCAATTGAGGCCTTGCCGCAGGACGGTTCATACCTGCGTCACCTCGTCCCCTCTCGCTATCGTGCCGCCTCTCTTTACCCGAGCAAATACTCCCCGTTCCGGCATGATGCATTCGCCCACCTTATAATATATGGCACATCTGGTATGACATTCCTTGCCGATCTGAGTCACCTCCAACAAGACCGACTCACCAATCTTGAGACAGTCACCGACACGTATCGAATCCAGGTCAAAATCGACCGTTGTGATGTTTTCTGCGAAACTCCCCGGCTGCACCACCAGCCCCTTCTGTCTCATAGTCTCGATCTGCTCCACAGACAGCAAAGACACTTGCCGATGCCAATCGCCCCCATGAGCATCGGCCTCAACTCCGTATCCCTCTATAATTTGAGCTGATGGTATTTCAGACTTGGGCACACCCTTTTTCTTACTAATGCATATGGCAGCAACGCGGCCACATTTTGACGGCGATTCCTTATCCACAGGACTTGCCAATCTTAGTCCTCCTCTTCCGCACGCTTGCCTGATGCTTCGATTATCTTTTCCGATATGTTGGCCGGCACTTCCTCATAATGGGAGAACTCCATGGAAAACAGGCCGCGGCCGGAGGTAAGAGACGTGAGGTCTGAGGCATACTTGAGGACTTCGGCCATGGGAACCTGTGCCTTGATTGCCTGACTTCCGGCCTTTGAATCCATACCGCTGATTCGTCCCCTTCGGGAATTGAGATCGCCCATGACATCGCCCATGCAGTCTTCCGGTACCACAATTTCCATGTTCATGATCGGTTCCAAGAGCACAGGATTTGCCTGAAGCACCCCTTTCTTGAAACCTTTTGATGCCGCTATCTTGAATGCTTGTTCTGAAGAGTCAACATCGTGATATTTTCCGTCAAACACAGTCACTCGCACATCGATTACCGGATAGCCGGCCAATGCCCCACCGGCCATGGCTTCCACAACCCCTTTCTCCACCGCTGGAATATATTGCCGGGGAATCACCCCTCCGACTATCTTGTCGACAAACTCAAAGCCGGAGCCCCGGGGCAAAGACTCCAAATCAAGCCAAGCCACCGCAAATTGCCCGCGACCGCCTGTCTGTTTCTTCAGCTTTCCCTCGACCTTGGCTTTCCCTCGAACCGTTTCTTTGTACGGAACCTTTGGCGTCTTGAGGTTGACATCCACCCCAAACTTCCTCTTGAGCTTTTCCACGGTGACTTCAATATGTACTTGACCGTTACCCGAAATGAGAAACTCGTTGGTTTGGGGATCGCGGGTCACGGAAAGGGTGGGGTCTTCCTCCGCAAGTCGTGCCAAACTTTGCGTGATCTTTTCCTCATCTCCCTTGGCCTTTGGTTCAATAGCAAATGAAATAACGGCTTGGGGAAGGGCTACCTTGTCCAGAACAAACGGATTGCGTTCGTCGCTTAACGTATCGCCGGTAAGTGTCTCTCTCAGCTTTGCCACCGCCACAATGTCGCCTGCCTGACATGATTCAATTGACTTCTGATGCTTTCCCTGGATAACGAGAAGCTGACCAAAACGTTCCTTTGTACCGCAATTGGCGTTCAAGAAGGTGGAATCGGCCGTCAATTTTCCCGAGAAAACCCGGAATATCGATAAACGGCCTGCGTACGGATCTGCAACGGTCTTGAAGACATACGCGCTGAAGGGTTCATCCGGACTTGGCTGACGCTCGTGAGTCTTGCCGGACGGAGTGGCGCCTTTCACCGAGGGCATTTCTGCCGGCGATGGACCTGCGTCGACAATCACATCGAGAAGGGGCTGAATTGCCTTATTGGTAGCGCCGCTGCACGCAAGGACCGGAACGAAGAGTCGCTCAAGAATTCCTCGGCGCAATGAGTTGGCCAGCTCGTCCCCTCCAAGCTCATCGCCCTCGAGATATCGTTCCATGAGACCATCATCCACTTCCGCCAGATCCTCAATGAGCACTTCCCTCCGAGATTTGGCTTGATCCGCCAGGTCTGCAGGGATCTCCACTTTGGAGGGATTCTTGCCATCACCGTCGAATTTAAGGCCCCTCATTGACAAGAGATCAACGACTCCTGTGAAGCCGCTCTCTTTGCCTATGGGAACTTGCAGGACCACCGGCTTCACGCCAAGCATTTCCTTCACGTCCGAAACAACTTTGTCGAAATTAGACCGTTCACGATCCATTTTTGTTACGACAAGAAGCCTCGGCATCCCCTCGGCCTCTATCGTAGCCCAGACCTTTTCCGTCAGCGGCTTGATGGAATCCACCGCATCCACCACAAGGATGGCAATGTCAGCGGCCCGGAGTGCAGCAGAGACCTCTGCGGCAAAGTTTGGGTCTCCAGGTGTGTCAAGTATATTGATTTTCTTTTTCTTCCACTCAACGGTGTATAAACCCGTGTTGATGGTGATTGCCCGCTTCACCTCTTCCGGCTCAAAATCAAAATTCGAGGTACCGTCCGTGACCTTGCCCAACCGGTCAACGGCGCCTGTATCGAACAGCATTGCCTCACACAGGGTCGTCTTACCCGAGCCTGCGTGGGAAACGACCGCCACATTTCGAACGTCTTCAGTCTTGTACAGTTTCATAATGGACCCCTCGGGAAGCGGGCACGCGGGGGACTCCGATGCCCTAATCATTATTCGTAAAACTATTACTAAAACACGATTATCAGGTCAGGGTCAAGAATAAAAAAGGCCAATAAATATCTTGTGAAAATAACGTTCCTCACCATATAATCCCTCCAATTAACGGTTTTGACCACTTGTAATGTGAGGCTTAACGCGCCACGTGAGGCGTATGCGTTCCGAGTGCAGTCAGGCATTGCGCGTGACAACGGATGACCCGTTCCGGCGAACCGAATCATACGGTTGGGGAACTGCAATCAAGAACGGTTGGAGAAACCATTCTTGATAGTGGATTTTCAGTCATCTCGGGTCAAGACACAGTCATCAAACTGCACGAAGCCGAACCAAGCATAGTATGTCAGATGTCGGGGAGTCATAATCATGCATGCTCTCGATCCCTCCAATACCGAGCATAATCCTGATTCTGGTCCGCCGAAGGAGAGGCTGCGCTCCGCACAAGTAACCCAGATCTATTCTCAGTCGTTGTTGGGCAGTTTAGCCGCAACCTTGGGGGGAATAGTCTTCGCATCGGCTCTATGGATTGCAGAGCCTCATCCGCAAATCATAGCCTGGATCGTGTTCTACTTCTCAACCTCTGTTGCCCATTTTGTCGTCACCAAGGCCTTTTTCAGGTCTAAGACCACTGCTGAAAACATCGTCGGGTGGGGCAGGTGGCATTGGGCAGTTACTGCGTCAGGCTCGCTGGCTTGGACTTATGCGGTAATCTTTCTTTTTCCCACCGATTTACACCTTCAAATCTTCATGATCATCTTTGTGGGTGGAATCGTCTCCGGTGCTGCCGCAATCTACTCTCCAACCAGAGAATATCTCACAAGCAATGTTGTTATCTTGATGCCTCTTGCCGGCCATTTTCTTTATCTTGGAGGCGGCTACAATATCACGATAGGCCTTTTGTTATTCATGTTCGGGCTGGTAATGTTTGTGGTGGGGAATAGTGTTCACAGGTTGTACGCAGAACTCTTGGGCATTCGATTCGAAAGAGAAGACCTGATCGATGACCTGTCTAACCAAATATCTGTCCGGAAACAGGTTGAGACCGATTTGCGGGAGGCGAGAGACGCACTGGAACTGCGGGTAGCTGAGAGAACGGCAGAACTCGGAGAGAGAAATCTGGCGCTCTCTGAAGAGATTGTCGAGAGACGTAAGGTGGAAGACGCCCTCAGAGCAAGCGAAGACGCATACCGCTCATTGTCGGAGAATATTCCGGGTATAGTCTATCGCATCTGGCCGGACCGGAAAGAGGTACGTTTTTTTGGAACAGGGCTTGA
>JAUPKT010000066.1 GCA_030837305.1 Thermodesulfobacteriota bacterium | reverse complement strand
GATTCTCTACGTATCGCTCGCAAAAATCGGACAGTTCACGAGCCACCTTGCTCTCGAACGGGAGGCCGAACCCCACCAGCCCACTGTAGTAGTGAGCGTGAAGCTCAACGATTTTTCCAATGGCTCCGGGTAGGTAGCCCTTGTGGATGGTAACAATCATGATGAAACTCGAAAGCGTTCAGGGCAAAATTCAAACGCAAAGACCCTCATGGTCCAGTTGCGTCAATTCTGACTATCAAAACCAAGAATAGAAGCATGCATTATCTTCTTGGAAAAGAAAACCGCCCGAGGCACGGGCGGCTAACTTATTGTAACTGTGTAGGTTTTCTGGTCGGGGCGACTGGATTTGAACCAGCGACCACCTGAACCCCATTCAGGTACGCTACCAGACTGCGCTACGCCCCGACGTACCTTGAGAGATTATCGTAAAGGATCCCTGTGTGTCAACCTCTGAGTTTTCTTCTCATTTCCTTCTATGTGTCAGATCATGTGGAATTCCTATAGCCCCACGTCAACCATTTTCGTGCAATGCAAAGCATGGTGATCCTATAGGGCCACTCGTGCCAAACGTTCCTGGGTTTCATCGCGACTCCCGGGATCTGCCACTGCGGCCAGGAGTTTCTTGCCCGGACGGTATTGAAAGATCCCCATCTCTGAAAAACGAGACAATGCATTCTCCACATTTACCATGGTCACCGGCGCTGGGGCCGCATTCTTATTCTTGAGGGCCATCTGTTCCCCTTGTTCCGCCATCATACGGGCAAACTCCTTCTGGGTTAAGCCCTGACTCCCCAATTCATGGGATGCAACCAGCGCCAAATAGTACACTCGGATTAAGTCTCGGGTCACAGCAGCCAAGGTTCTTATGGACTGCGGGCTCACTACGTGAAACTGTTCATCGATCCACTGCATATCTCGAAAAAAGTCCACCACGCTTGCCATGAGAGACTCATCGCTCAAGAGAGGGTTGAAAATCAGTTCCCGATACATGACATCACGAAGAAAGGCAAATTGCTCGGAAATGCTCTTTTCCCTGCCGGTGCCATCGTTGCCCTCCTCCGAGAGAAGCGCTATGGCAAGGAGGGAGGGTGCCCAAAGAAAATTGATCAGTGCATTCCGGTAAAAATCGAGATTGATCCGTTTTGACGGACGGATCAGGTAGAGCGGCGAGTGGTCTTCCGCTTTATCAGGGGCTGTTTCTATGAACCCTCGCAGCTTGAAAATACCGACGCTGGTCCTTAGGGCGCCTTCCAAGTCAGCCAAGGAGGAGGCAAGTTCAGTGTTTTGGCGTATTAGGGCTGAATGAAGGATTCGCGCATGGGAAAACAGTTCGGTTTGAGAGACGGAGGTTGTGCCGGGGCTCAGGAGGGCAGCCGCGGTTAGGTCCGTGGGCGCAACCACGCCGGCCTCGACTATACCGTTCATCACGTAGTAAGCAAAATCCTGGATTATCTTTCGGGCCATGACCATCTCAGGCTTACCGTCACGGTCCTTGGGGAGGCATGCTTCACAAAACTTGGTGTAGGAAATTGGTGCATGAAAACGGATGTACGCCTTGCCGAATCTCTTTTTGAGCAATTCACGGGCGCGGAGGAAGGACCAAAAGGATTCCTTCTGTTTTTCCCTACCTGCAAGCTCTTTGAGATAAGAACTTTCCTCCGGTACTTGGTCATACGTCACGTAGGTCGGGACAAAAGAGAGATCGTCCACGTGGCCTTCGTCCACAGCCTGCAGCAGGAAGGCGAGCATGCCGAGTCTCGGGGGCAAGAGTTTTCCCGTACGGCTGCGACCTCCTTCTATGTAAAAGTTAATATTGACTTTTTCCCGGACCAGTACTTTGAGGTAAGCCTCGAAAACAGTCGTGTAAAGACGGGTCAAAGTCCCCAGATTCTTGAATGACCGTCTGATGAAAAAGGCACCGGCGTTTCGGAGGATAGGGCCCACCGGCCAAAACGACAGATTCTTCCCTGCGGCCATGTAGGGTATTGCCATTTGATTGATAAAAGAGAGATACCCGATCACGAGGTAGTCGAGATGACTCTTGTGGCATGACACATAAATCAGGGAGCCCTTTTCGTTTTCTCGCTTCAACGTGTCGAACTGAGCCCCGACCACATCGACATCGTCAAACATCTTAGAAAATAGCCATCTCAGGACGTAGTACAGGAAGTGATGGAGCTGAATTCGTTGGTCGCCGGCTATCTCTTCCACAAAGGATTCCGCTTTATTACGTATGTCAGACTCGCTCCCCGCATTTCGGGATACGGCATCGCGCACAGCCCTTTGCACTTTTTGATCTTGGAGGACCCGTTCTTTGATTTCGGTACGTGACATGCGCTCCGGTCCTCTGTTGACCCTGATGCGTTCGTTGAGCGCATTGACGAGTTTTGTTCGAATATCGAAAGGTACGTCGTCCAATTCGTGGAACGCTCCAAATTCCTCAAATTCCGATATCAAATGGATTGGTTCCCCGATGAGAAGTTCCGGTACGGTCCATTTTCGGATTGCTATGAGCAGACGCTTCATGATGCCTGGTCTGTCGGGGTCTCCCATGAAGCTCTCCCAAAAGGGTCGTATGGTGCGTCTTTGGGTCCTGTCGTAGAGTATTACCATGGGGATCAAGGAAATCGATCCGGGAAAGCTTGCTTGAATTTCCATAAGGACACTGATTGGATCGTGCTCCGGGTGCACATATCGTACCCGTGAGGTCTTCTCATCGACGAGAAAAAATGTTGTCGCACCCCCCCTCTGCAGAATGCGCCTAACGATATCAGTTTCCTGTTCCTGGGGCCCATGGGAGTGGCCGACTCTTCCGGCAAGCTTTCGATACCATTGTGCAAGGTTCGTGAGCGTTTGTCTGACCGGCTTTCGCAGACCAAAGACGTAGCAGGGGGCCGGCAGTTCCAGGAGAGCGAGTCGCAGTCGCAAGTACTCAAGGTCATAGAGACTTCTATATTTCAGCGCATAAACAACCGGACCGCGTTGGGCAAGGTCTCTGATCCGTTCCACAATGTAGTCTTCCACGATGACGCGCGGAGACATGAGGGAGATTGCAACTCGCATCAGGCGAGAAGGCTCTTTGTCCAAGATCCCTTCTCGATGATGGAAGTTCATCTCGTTCAGGAACTTTGGAACCGTCTTTACACGCGAAAAGTCTTCCATGGAATCGTCTCCGTACCCTTTTTGTCCGAGTCCGTGCCCACAGGAACTACGCCGATTTATCCAAGTCTTTCGCTCGGATGATTGAAGGCCGCCCAGATGCTACTCGTACCTGCCCCTCGTTTGCGATCATTCAGAATATCAGCCTTTACCATGAAACGGACCGGTGGCAAACCGCGACTTTGTTTGACTCGGTATTCATGGGCCTGGGGATGAACCAGATCTGCGTCAAAAAAATACCTCGCCGAATTCTTTTTGTGCTAGTATCCCATCTCGTGAAGAGGTTGATCGGGACAACGTGAACATGGCCAAGAGTCGGGTTTGCATTCTAACTCTCCTGTTTGTTTTTTCAACTCTCATGATCACTGCACGCCACGGATGTGCGGAGGACTACCTGGATTTTCACGAACAAGGTGAGTTCGCGTTGAGGGTTGAGAAGTGGGATCGAGCAATCGAAATGTTTAGTCTTGCCATTCGAGACAACCCGAATTTTTTCGTCGCCTATCATTATCGTGCCATTGCATACTCCAAGAAAGGTGACTACGACAAGAGCATCGAGGATCTCAAGAAAGCGGTTCAACTCAATCCCGACTACCCAGATGCGTATGGTCTCATGGGGCTTGTATATGAAATAAAAAAAGATTATGGTGCAGCTCTGGCTGTATACAAGGAAGCACTGAGTCGCGAGAAAAGGCCTGCGGTGATAAAGCTGCTTCAAAAATACATTCAGGACGTGGAGGCGAAGATCAAGAAAAAATAGTGGTTACCAAACTCAAAAAATGAGTTTGAGTTATGAGCAGAAGTGTATTAGGATATACGATTGTTATTGGATTTCACCAGTGATACCATCACTAGGATAGACCATTTGCCCAATATAGTGCGGGCAGACTCGAATGAAGGAGGGCTGTTGTATGCCTACGCTGGAAATTGAAGGTAGAACCTTTGACGTGGATGAGGATGGATTCCTGCAGGATCCAGATTTGTGGAATGAAGAAGTGGCTGCTCTTTTTGCCAAAACAGAGGGAATCCAAGAGATGACCGATGAGCATTGGAAAGTAGTCCATTACCTTCGGAACTATTACCTTGAGTTTAACATTGCTCCTATGATTCGTAAGGTTTGCAAGGATACCGGCTTCAAGTTGAAGAAGATTTATGAGCTGTTTCCATCTGGCCCAGCCAAAGGCGCTTGTAAAGTGGCGGGGCTACCAAAGCCGACCGGATGCGTTTAATAGGGATTTCCTTCGCCTCGGAGTGCGCGCAGCTCGCTCTTTAACAGTGCGGGTGCAATCTGTGCACTCCGAGGAACCAAAATTCTCCATCATTCCTTAAAGAAGATTCGGTTCCATGATGCACCGTCAGCGCGCTGAGGGGGAAGGCCTCATTCATCGGAAAGATGAGTGGCGAGTACGTTGAGGTGAATTTACCGACGGATAAATAGTCTGAATGAGTTTCCGTTGTTATCGCGCAACGAGTTCTTGGACTTTTCGCACAAGCTCATCCATGTCCCCCGATTTGAGTACAAAGGCATCGACGTCGGGGAGAATAGGGTCTTCGGAGTAAAACGGGTAGGCTGTGCTGACGACAATCGGTATCTTGAGTTTCAGCTTGCCGAACTTTCTGACAAAGCCTCGGCCACCAATTCCGGGCATTTTAAGGTCGAGTATAATGACATCCGGTCGTGCGGTTCGCAACAAGACCAGCGCATCTTCGGCGTTGGCTGCTTGAATCACACGAAAACCCATTTCCTCGAATACCTCTCGGTACAGCAGTCGAATGGTGGCTTCATCTTCTATGTGCAAAATGGTCGGCATTTTTGTCTCCGCTTGGAGATCTTACCACCACGAGTCATGCCGAGTAAACATATCTTCCCATTCGCAAGATCTTCATCCTCATGAAGTCACCTAGAAATCATCCAGCAGAGACCGACCTACTCATACCGGCGCCCCTTAGACCGGGGGACATTGTGGGTGTGGCGGCACCAGCCGGCCCTCCTCGATCCGATTGGTTGAAAGCGGGTGTTGACTTTCTGCGTTCTCATGAGTTCGAGGTGGTACTTGGGGCCAATATCCATAAACAAAGCGCATACCTCGCCGGGACTGACCAACAACGGGCAGATGATTTCAACGCCATGCTCCGCGACCCGTCGGTTAGGGCTATATTGTTGG
Source organism: Thermodesulfobacteriota bacterium (assembly GCA_030837305.1). GTDB lineage: Bacteria > Desulfobacterota > Desulfomonilia > Desulfomonilales > Desulfomonilaceae > JAUPKT01. The sequence goes on along the minus strand of JAUPKT010000066.1, from coordinate 367 downwards.
CTCGTGGCGGGTATGGGACGATGCGCATCCTCAGACTTTTGGATCTGAATGCTCTCAAGGAGGATCCAATAATCATATGCGGCATGAGTGACGGGACGGCACTTCAGTTGTATCTTTACCGGCATTTGGGTCTGATAACCCTTTCCGGCCCTATGATAGCCGCTCAGGTGGGGCAACGGCTTGATTCTTGGACCGCTGAAAACTTTCTGAAAGGGTTGCGTGCGCGGTGGCAAGGGGCGGACATTTTTCGCGACGAGAGATTGGATCTGAGGATCGCGAGACATGGGCGCTGCGTCGGGCCTCTCCTGGGTGGATGCCTTTCTCTGGTTACGGCTCTCCTGGGGACTCATTGTCTGCCGAAATTTTC
>JAUPKT010000539.1 GCA_030837305.1 Thermodesulfobacteriota bacterium | reverse complement strand
TTTCTACTCCTTCACACCTTCCCACCCTGTTGAGCAAGGCAGTGGCCTCGGTGAAGTTTCGTCCCTAGTTACAGCGGCGGGACCGCGCCGGAGTCACACCGGCTTCCCTATTAAGCTTATTATGCACCTATCGCATTCAAATTAGCTTGTTGAGATCGCATTGTCAACAGACTCACCGGTCGGTCTGATGTGCTCAGAACTCCATACTTTTCAGGCGATTCTGAAGGTTTGCGGTGAACTCTTTTTCCACATCTTTGGCCTTGCTTCTCATAACTCTATCACCAAACATGGCCAATTTGCCGACTATGCTCACGTCGGCTCTGTATGAGAGTTCCACCTCACCGGAATCCAAACCTCTCAAATCCACGACAGTCTTTTGTTTGAAATGCCCCAATTTCGTTATGTCCTGCCCCTCACCCTCAAGCTCAAGGTGTGTCGGCGGTTCAATTTTGGTCAGGATGTTCTTGAATTTTAGGGTCACCTTTATGGGACCCACCTTTTGTTTTACCACCGCTTCGTACGTCTTTTCGTCTATACGCTCAACCTTTTGTGCGCCCGGCATGCATGAACCAAGGGTGTCAGGCTCCAACAACATCTCCCACAGTTTCTCAATGGGCGCTCTCAAGGTGAACTTTCCCTCTATAATCACATCGTCCTCCGGAAAAGAAATATACTCGGGAATTGAGCCCCATCACTCCGATTGGGCTTTTTCTATGAGTTCGGCTACGGTTATGTATGCCTTATTGCCGGGCTCAGTGGTCTGGGACAGCAAGAGATCAATATAGGAAAGCCCCTGGGCTTGAAACCACTCCCGATGTGCTTTGTCACCAGTGCCGAACATGTGACGGGCACAGTCAATGGCGCTGCCTGTCTTCGCAACCTTTCCACATACGGGACACTTAATACTCACGACATATCCTCCCTAACGCAATGCATCTCGTACTCAGGCGTTTTGGGCCGATCTCTTTTCCCGCAACGCGTTCACAACCTTTTCTGGAGTAATGGGAAGCTGATTGACACTGATACCACATGCGTCAAACAGCGCATTTCCCAACGCCGCAGCAGTGGGATTGGTCAGGCCCTCGCCTGCTTCCTTAGCCCCAAAAGGACCCTCCGGTTCGAACGTTTCAATCTCGAATACTTCTGTCTCCGGCATCTCCGTAGCCCTTATTATCTTGTAGTCTACAAGGTTGGGGTTCATGATCTTGCCGTCTTCCATGGGCATGTCTTCGAGGAAACCGTATCCTGCAGCCATGGAAATCGCACCCTCCAGTTGACCTTGCAATCCAATCGGGTTGATGGGCTGTCCGCAGTCGTGCGCAGTGACGCAATTCAAAAGGGTTATTTTTCCCGTGTCCGGATCTACCTCAATCTCCAGGGCCTGAACGCCGTAGCTATAGGCAGGAGATATCATTCCCTTTCTATGCGGGGTATAGAAGCCTCGTCCCATAATCCGCTGCCCTGCTTTGCCCCTCAAGGCATCCTTGACTACTTCGAAGTAGTCAAGGCCTCGCTCAGGTCGCGCCACCAAGTGAACCCATCTGTCCTTAATATCCAAGTCGTAGACAATGTTCGGTTTCAACTTGGCCGCCGCGAACTCAAGAAGTTGTTTCTTTGCCTCCGCTGCAGCCATCTTCACTGCGTTGCCCGCCATGAGGGTCTGTCTCGAACCCCATGCCCCCAAATCCGGTGGACACTCCGCGGTGTCACCCGAATGGACTCTTATGTCCTCGATCTTCACTCCCAATTCTTCCGCGCAAATTATGGCCATGGTAGTGTTTGAGCCCTGCCCTATATCCTGGCAGCCGACATGCAAATCAACCTTGCCGTCGTAATTGATGGTGACAACCGCAGAAGAAAAAGAATATGGAGTGTCGAACCAGTTGAATATACCGCCGGACATGAAACCGTACGACGAAATACCGATACCTCTATTAGCAGGCAGTTCTCCCCGAGCCTTGATCCACTCCTCAATGCGATCAAGGCATTCCGAGAGTCCACAGCTCGCAATCGTAGCCTGACCTGGATCTTCATAAGTAGGCGTATGAGCGTTCTTTCGTCTTATCTCTATACGATCCATGCCCAGCTCTTTCGCAATGAGATCTATCTGTGTCTCGGAACAAAACATGCCTTGCGGAGCGCCAAATCCTCTCATGGAAGTGGATGGGAGCGTATTCGTGTACACGCGGAATCCGTCATACCGATAGCTGTTCCACTTGTACGGGAATGAGTGGAAGAAACCGGTCAAGTATAACGCCGTGGCTCCCATACCGGTGTATGCTCCACCATCCGTGAAGACCCTCGTTTCTCGAGCCATGAAGGTGCCGTCCTTCTTGACGCCGGTGCGCACATAATAATACATGGGAGTTCGGCGTTTCGTCGCAATGAAGTCCTCTTCCCGGGTAAACACAATCTTTACCGGCTTGGCGAGTTTCATGGACAACACGGAGCTGCAAAACTGTGCGGCATCCAACTCAAATTTTCCCCCGAATCCGCCTCCGGTGTAATGCGAGATCACCCGGATGTCGCTTTCACGGAGCCCCAGCACCCCGGCCAAGAGGCCCTGAATGTAATAGGGTGCCTGTGTCGACGTCCATACGGTTAGTTTCCCATCAGGCGCATAGCTCGAGACGGCGCATCTTGTCTCCATACACATGTGAGCCTGAGGGGAACACTTGAACCAATCCTCGCGTATGTAGTCTGATTGCTCAAACGCCTCCTCCACATCGCCCCACTCAATGTGTCGAGTCACGTTGATGTTTCTCTCTACACCTTCGTGAATCTCCGGAGCCCCTTTCTTGATGGCCTCCATGGGATCGAAGACACCCGGCAATACCTCATATTCCACTTCAATGAGGTCGAGGGCCATCTCGGCAATTTCTTCGGTCACTGCCGCAACAGCAGCCACCGGTTCTCCTATGTACCGGACCTTTTCCAACGGAAGAATCTGCTCATCACAAAGCTCTGCGTATCGCCTCCATATACCCTGTTTAATGCCCAATGTATCTTTCCCCGTCACCACAGCCTTCACACCACGGAGTTCCAACGCCTTGCTTACATCGATATTAATTATCTTGGCATGCGCATGAGGGCTTCGCAAAATCCTGCCGTACAACATGCCCGGTAGCGTTACGTCGAAGGTGTATGTGGCTCGCCCGGTAACTTTTGCAATACCGTCTATATTGTGAACGTGAGTGTTTACGACACTGTATTTCATTGTCCTTCCTCCCTGTACTTCCCCTTGGCTACCGAGTCCAAGGCCCTCACGATGCTGTTGTAGCCGGTGCATCGGCAGAGATTTCCCTCAATGCCCTCTCTAATCTCATGCATAGTGGGATTGGATGTCTCGTCCAAAAATGCCCTTGATGACATCAACATGCCGGAAGTACAGAAACCGCACTGATAAGCTCCTTGGTCGAGGAATGCCTTCTGAATGGGATCGAGCCTGCCATCCTTTTCCAAACCTTCCACTGTGGTGACTCGCATACCGTCGGCCTGCATCGCAAGCACGGAACAGGACTTCACGGCCATGCCCTCGATCATAACCGTGCAGGCCCCGCACGACACGCTTTCACAGCCCCGCTTCGTGCCCGTGAGGCCTAAATGATCCCTTATCACTTCTACCAAGAGGGCTTTTGGATTGATGTATAATTCGTAATCTTGATCATTGACAGTCAATCTTAGGAGATGTTGTTCCATGTTGGTCGCTCCTTTTCACATGTCCACGGAAGCTGCTTTGTCCCAGGCGTTCCGAACCATTCGGCCTGTTAGAACCCTCACGAGATCGCGTCTGAATTCTTCAGAAGCATGGATGTCCGTGATGGGCTCAGCCTCCTCTGCTGCGGCAGCCCCGGCATCTTCAAGGAGGCTCTCTGACAGCTTATTGCCGATCAGGCATTGCTCAGCTCTTTTTGACCTCATTGTCACCGGTCCTGAATTGCCGAGGGCAATGCGGGCATCCTTGCAGGTCGCGTCCGCGGCCAAAGTAATGGTCGCAGCCACGGCCACGACGCCCTGATCACTCTGCAGTAAATTGAATTTCTCGTACACACTGCCTGTCCGTGGGGCAGGCGGAGGCACCTTGATCTCCAGGATTATCTCGTCATCGGCAAGGGCGGTTTCAAAGAGGTCTACATAGAATTCATCCAGGGGTATCTCTCTCGTGCCGCTGGAGTTGCCGACCTTTACCCGTGCTCCCAGGGATATGAGTACAGGAGCCGGATCCCCTGCCGCATCCGCATGGGCCAGATTGCCGCCAAGGGTGCCCCAATTCCTCACCTGGATGGAAGCAAGTTTGCGTTCCATCGCGGACAGCACAGGATACGTCTGTCCTATCAGCGCCGATTTCTCAACCGTCCTGTGACTTGTGACAGCCCCTACGGTCAAGCCGTCCTCATGGTGGTAGCGGACAAAATTGAGTTCCTTGAGACGCTTGATGTCCAACAGGTATTCAGTCGCAACGAGGCCTTGTCGCATAAGTATGAGAAGCGACTGACCTCCGCAAATAATCTTGCAGTCGTCCTTATAGGTCGCAAATAACTCAAGCGCCTCCTGGACGGATGCAGGCCTCAGATAATGGAAATCCCGGATCATTCTTCACTCCTCTAACAAGAATCTTCAATGTTCTTGAGACACTTTTCGCTTACCGAGACTGACGGGAGTTTTGTAACTGCAGGCGTCTGAAGTATTGTGTGAGCGGCTTGTACGGCTCCCGGTGAGAATCCCCTATGCCTGGGGGAAAAGCAGAGGTAATAATGCCTGCCTCTAAACTGTGCGCACTCGATACAAGCTTTCTTTGAGAACGGGCAAACCATCTCAGGCTTTGCCATGAGAAACCTCCTACCAACCGGCAGTGACATGGACGGTCGAAAGTTTATCACAGCACTCAAACTCTGTCATCGAATAAGTTCTTTGCGTCGTCACTATTCGAGAACCTCCCCGGAACTCTCCGTCAGAGAGCCCTACCTGCACCGTGCTTCGTGACCGCATTTTCATACTCACGCATGGCGGCGGGCAGGTTTTCTTTGAGTTTTGCAATACGTTCATCGTCGGTGGGATGGGTCGAGAGCCACACGGGGATAGGCGGCTTCTTAATTTTGGCCATTCTTTCCCATAGCTTCAAGTACTCCTGTGGGTCGTAGCCTGCCCGTGCCATGTAAAGCTGACCGATGCGGTCGGCTTCGAATTCGTGAATCCGACTATACGGCAAGACAATGCCGACTTCGGCGCCTAGTCCCAGTGCTCCGAGGATCAATCGCGTTCGCTGATCCAGCTTCCCGTCTCTTCCTCTCAAGATTTCCCCAGAGAGGCCTAAGGCACTTTGAAGTGCCAGCTTCTGGCTCAGACGTTCACCCCCGTGTCTCGCAACGGCATGCGCTACCTCATGCCCCACAATCGCTGCGAGTCCTGCTTCATTGTGTGCATGCGGAATGATACCCGTAAACACAATTATTTTGCCGCCAGGCAGGCACACTGCATTCGCGACATCTCTCTCTACAAGTTCTACATCCCAATTGAATTTTGGTTTATCCAGAGCTTCGGCGGCTTGAGTAATTCGTTGAGAGACAGCACGGACTGTTTCCGTCAGTTGTTTGTCTTTTGACCGGGATTCTTGTTGCATTACCGAATTGAACGCCTGAATTCCAAGGCTGTTCAAATCAGCATCCGATACCATGTTAAACTGCTTGCGCCCTGTATGTGGCACTGTTGCGCAAGAAGCCAGGAAAGCCAAAGCAAATAGGATACACAACTGATACTTGAGCTGAGATGTCATGATGTGTCTACTGTGGTCAGACGCAACGCCGCCCGGGACTCCGTTGAGTTACGAAGTCCGGAATAGATGCCATGAAACGCGGGATGCAGTCTCCATACTCTCAATTGCTCTTCAATAAAGGCCATGCTATGCTGACTCCCAAGAGGATTTTAAAGCCATCCCGGAGACTCACCGTGAAATGCGAACGCTGTGGCTACGTAAGTTTTGATTATAATGATTCATGCCCGTCATGCGGATTTGATCTCCAAGTGCTTCGGGACAAATTGGGCATATATTGGGAAAAGCCGGACACCGATTTCAACAAACTATTTGATGAACCTCCGTCTGTCAGCACCGTTGAATCGTCGACTCAAGAAGCGGAATCTGCATACGACGATGACACGGAACTTGACTTCGGCAGCGACGATGAAGAATTCGAATTCAGCCTTGATGACTAATAAGCATGGGGCCCCGTGCGCCCCATCGTGTTTTCCAGCCCGCCGTATCTCCGTCGCTCAATCCTGTATTTCATCCATCGGCCACTGTCCCCTTTCCTGGAGGACCTCCCTCAGGACCTTCAACGCTCGGTTTACCACCGGCATCCCACCGTATATTCCACACTGAAACATCACTTCCGCAACTTCCTGAGGGGTGCACCCAACATTCAGAGCAGCGTAAATGTGCAGTTTCAGCTCCTCCGGACGGTCAAGGACCGTAAGTGCCGCCACGGTAATGAGCTGCCGTGTCTGATGAGGAATGCGCTCACGAGCATACATTTGCCCGGTTATGAATAAGGACAAGTCCTTCGCGAGCCCCTTGTCGAATGATCTCCAAAGGTCAAAGGGCCGTTCGTCCGGATAGCCCTCAAAATAGAGCTTCGCCGTCTTTGCGGTTTTCGTTTTCAGGTCTTCGTTCATGCGTCCTCCACGATGCACCCCGTTGAACGTGAAAAGAAAGAACTCTGCTGGCGTCAAATCTTATCAAGCGACTTTTCAACCAAGACCATGGAAGAATCATTCCATGACAACAGGCTGAAGTCCCACGACGTCTAATGTATT
>JAUPKT010000538.1 GCA_030837305.1 Thermodesulfobacteriota bacterium | reverse complement strand
TCTAAGAAGTATTGGGACGAAAAGTTCGAAACCATGAACGAAAGAGATATGGCCGCTTTTCAAACAGAGAAGCTCAAAGAAACTCTTGAATGGGTTTATAACAAGGTTCCTTTCTACAAAAAAGCATTTGATGAAAAAGGCGTTAAACCCACCGATTTCGTGCAATTATCCGACTTGAGCAAGTTCCCTTTTACCATCAAGACAGACCTGCGCGACAATTATCCATTTGGGTTGTGCGCAGTCCCTATGGCAGAAGTGGTTCGGATTCATGCATCTTCCGGAACGACGGGTAAACCGATTACGGGACCGTACACCGCAGCTGACCTTGAGCAATGGTCCGACTGTATGGCAAGAGGTCTGTGGGCGCAAGAATTACGGCCCGATAGTGTTGCCCAAAACGCTTACGGCATGGGGCTGTTCACCGGCGGGCTGGGATTCCTCCAGGGAGCCATGAAGATCGGTTGCGCCGTAGTGCCATCGGGCAGCGGCATGACGGAACGTCAGATTATGCTGATTCAAGATTTCGGTACCTCAGCACTATTCTGCACTCCATCATACTGCCTCACAATCATCGAGAAAGCGGAGCTGATGGGCGTAAACCTGAAAAAAACCGCCCTCAAGACCGGCCACTTCGGAGCAGAACCGTGGACGGTGGAAATGAGAACTGAGATTGAAACGAGGAGCGGGATACATGCATACGAGCACTACGGTCTTACTGAGCTTATGGGGCCGGGTGTGTCATTTACGTGCGAGAACTACAGAATTCACATCAATGAAGATCATGTGTACCCTGAAATCGTGGACCCCGGCACTATGGAACCAGTGGAGCTGGGCCAGGAAGGTGAACTTATTTTCACGGCTCTGCAGCGGAGAGCCATGCCGATGATCCGATATCGAACTCGGGACATCTGCACGCTGCGCCGCGAGAAATGTCAATGTGGGAGAACCCTGATTACCATGGACAAGATCCTAGGACGCTCCGATGACATGATGATCATCAGTGGTGTCAACGTGTTCCCGTCTCAGGTCGAGGCCGTGCTCATGGAGTTCGAGGAAGTCGAGCCGCTGTATCAGATACGTCTCAGAAAGAAAGGCTACATTGATCACATCATGGTCGAAACCGAAGTCAAACCGGCAGTGTACCAGGCCGGGAAAGAGAAGATCGACGAATTGGCCAAGACAATTTCATCGAGAATCCAGCAGGTTATAGGGATAAATGTTCCTGTTGCTATTTTGACCCCGGAATCGATAGAGCGGAGCATAGGAAAGGCCAAGAGAATAATAGATGAAAGGTGATTTTCACACCCTTGAAGCAGGAGCTAATGCCTTAGATTTCTTCGCTTAATGTGATTCTCTAACAAGCGGGCCCCTCTCTGCACGTTCATCCGATACGTTGTCCAGAGGAGGGCCGCTTTTCAATCAAGCCATTCAAGAAGTACGGCGCTCAGCGATCTGCAAAGACTCTCGCCCTCCAGGAATCCTGACGTGCCTTTTCTGTCTCCCCGACCAATTCGTAGCACTGACCTCTCAGCATGTAGAGTTCTCCACTGTAAGGGTTCGCTTTGCCGCCACTTCGAGATCAATGAGGGCTGCCGGAACATCATTGAGTTCAAGAAAAAGTTTGGCCCGCCGAAGTCTTGCGTCAAAATGATTCGGATCTATGCTTAAAGCCTTTGAATAGGCTTCTATGGCTCTCTCGATATGCGAGTCGTATAAATGAATGTCGGCCATGGTCAAAAGGGCAGGCACATATGACGATTCCTTTTCAAGTGCCTTTTCAACCATGTTTAAGGCCGCTGAAGGGTCACCTTTTCTTAAGAGGGCCTCTGCCATGAGCTGGTAGGGCGCCGGGCTGTCCGGCAACAGTCTTATTGCCTCGTGGAGATCTTCAATGGCCCGATCACGATCCTCATCACTGAAATAAATGCTGCCCCTCACGAGCCACGCCTCGGCATTCTGGGGATCGAGCCTGAGCGCTTCAGTGAGATCCTCAAGAGCCCTGTCTCCACGCGCCATCAATTTGAAAATTTGGGCTCTTTTCACCAGAAGCCAAGGATCATCGACCTGTATCCTCAGAGCCTTGTTGATATCTCCCAAGGCAGACAGAATATTGCCGGCACGCAGTTGCAGCATGGCGCGATCAATGTACGGCCTGGGATTCTCAGGATCAAGCAGAATCGATTTTCTCAAATTCATGAGCCCCTCATTGTAGCGACCAAGGAGCATGAGAATCGATGCCTGATTAAGAAACAGGATCGGGTCATTGGGATTGTGTTGCTCAACTATCTTGTAGTCTTTGAGTGCCTTTTCAAGCTCACAAGCCTCCCAATAAGCCTCGGCCCGATACCAATAAACTTCCTGCATGCCGGGATCGAGTTCCAAAGCCCTGTTGAAATCACTCAGGGCTTTGCTGAAATGCCCGGCCTTCAGATGAGCATAACCCCTGCGAAACACGGCCTGGGCGTTCTTCGGATTACTCTTGAGAACGGCCTCCATCTCAGCCGCAGCCTCTTCATATTTCTTCTCCTCAATAAGAATGGCCGCTCTTCCAAAAGAGGCTCCCTCGTCCTTGTTGTCCAAGGCCGAAGCCTTGTCGAAAAAAGCTCTTGCTTGTTCGTAATCGCCTTGGGAAAAATATGCGAGACCTAGAGCTACCAAGAGATTCGGGGATGCTGGGTTGAGTTCCGCTGCTTGCGACAAGTCCCTCACTGCTGACGGGAAATCTCTTAAATCGGCAAAAAATCTACCCCTTGCTTCCCAAAACACCCATGAGTCAGGATCAACCTCCAAGGCCGCATTGAAGTCATCCAAGGCCAATTCCCATTCTTCCAACCCGACTCTTGCCCTGGCACGCAGGAGCAAGGCTTCCGCGTCCCGTGGATTTGTCTGTAATGTTTCGTTGAGTAGTCCGATGGCCGGTTCAAACTCACCCTTGTTCAACAACGAAGACGCCTCTTCTAGTGGCGTCTTCGGAGACCGACCACAGGATGAGCAACACACGAGAAGCAACAACGCTACGACTGGAAAGGCATTCTTAGGGCGCAGGAGATCTGAAATCATTTTCCTAATGCTCTGGAACATAGTGTTTCGTCGAAAGATTTATGTACGTTTGAAGGCCTTGTCAACCAAATCCTCCTTTTTCTCACAGGCTCCTGAACACCAAACCACGATGTTTTTGTTGCCAAACCGCGAATAGTATGCATAAATAAGGCTGCTATTTAATATAAATAGCACGAAAAAGTCATGTGAGATATTCTATTGTCGGTGTTCATTTTTGAAACAACAGGAGTTAGAGATGCAATCAGTGTGGGAAAGCCTTGCATATCTACAAAATTTTTTCCAGCTTAACTTCCTATTCAGCGGACTTGAGGTTTCCTCCAATACCGTCCTTGTTGCCCGGCTGAGCATCTTCCTGATAAGTCTCGTGGGCGTGGTGTATGTGGGGCTCAGAATCATCATTCGCATCCTCGATTGTATTCATGCTTTTCTCTCGGGGTTGGGAAGTTTGCCCAAGAGCTTTTTTCTTCTCCTGATACTCG
>JAUPKT010000537.1 GCA_030837305.1 Thermodesulfobacteriota bacterium | reverse complement strand
GTGAGATCGGCAGTGAGAAAGAATTTGACATCTGCGTAAGGAAATACCACGGTGCCCATGTCTCTTCCCTCAGCCACTGTGTTGTGCTGGTCTGCTGTAGTCCTTTGAATGGCAAGCAGGGCTTCCCGTACTTCCTTCAAGGCTGAAAATTTGGAAGCAGCGGCACTAATTTCTTCCGCTCTGATTAGGGGACCAATCTCCTCGTCGTTCAAATAGACGCGCATTGCTCCTATGCCCATGTCAACCCTTAAATCCAGAGAGTCAATTGCGGTTGGCGGTACAGTCTGTGTGTTGGGTGATATGCCGCAACGGAGAAGATGTACGGCCACTGCTCGATAGAGCGCGCCTGTGTCAAGGAACAGAAAGCGTAACTTGTCTGACAGGCCGCGAGCCGCAGTAGTCTTGCCGACACCGGCCGGGCCATCCAGGGTTATTATGACCGATCTGCTCGGTTCATCTTCAGACTTAGCGCAATTCACCATGGTCTCTGACAAACCCACTCAGTGCCTTGATAAAAGCCTCGTTATGCTCCGTCTTTCCCACCGTTACCCGAATCCAGTCTTCCATTCCGAATGAGGCAAGATGTCTCACTATAATGCCTTTTCGCAAGAGGTATTCATAAACATCACGTGCCCTTGAACCTATGCAGAAACAAAGAAAATTAGCCTGTGATGGGATGACATGAAACCCGAGGGAAGTAAGTTCTACTGAGAGGTAATCAAGTCCGCTCCAAACTAATTCCCGGGACCGACGAAGATGATCCGTGTCCGTCAAGGCTGCCAAAGCTCCCGCCTGAGCCAATGAGTTGGCATTGAAAGGGGCCCTGACTCGATTCAGTATTTCAATCAACCAGGGCTGAGCCAACCCGTATCCAATACGCAAACCTGCCAACCCGTAAATTTTTGAAAAAGTTCTCAAGACGATTAATGGCACATTTCCCATTATCAATTGCGAACCTTCTGGGCACGACGGCTCTCTTACGAACTCTCTGTATGCCTCATCCAGGATCACGAGAATCTTCTGTGAAGGAAGATCGGCCAAGAAACTTTTCAGAGCATGTGAAGTCACGATAGTTCCCGTAGGACTGTTGGGATTCGCCAGGAAAATGATCCGCGTCCTGTCGGTAATCAACTCACGTGTCTTACTGAGATCCAAACCGTAATCCTTCCCGAGAGGAACTTTGATTGGTTCTCCCCCGAAGGATTCCACCACGATTCGATACATGGAGAAACTGTTTGTCGGCATTATGGCTTGATCTCCCGGCCCTATAAGAATATGTGCGCAAAGCTGCATTATCTCATCGGAACCGTTTCCCAAAATCACGTTTTCCGCTGAGAGATCAAAAACAGAAGCAATTGCTTCACGCAGCACTGGGGCAGAGGACTCTGGGTATATGTGGCATGTGGACAGGAGGTCCCGAATACTCTCCATGGCAGACGGGGATGGACCCAGAGGATTCTCGTTGGATGCCATCTTGATGGCTCCCCGAACTCCCATCTCCCGTTCCAATTCCGCCACGGGTTTGCCCGGTACGTAAGGAGGGATGGATGCGATGTGCTTCTTAATTACCTCCATGAGCATTGTTTGCACACCCATGTCATGAACCTCCTCCTCACAGACTTTCTGATCCCCATAGACAAAACTCTTAGCTACAATGACCAAGGGATCACATTTATAACGCTGATGAACTCACGCCGTCAACACGCGCCATGACGGCGAGATAGCAACAACACCCCCATACAAAGTGATCGAGAATGTGCTATGTCTTGAGATCTCTGAACTTCCTCGCGGATTCCTCATCCTCAAGAACAGTCATCAGAGGCTCTGAACCGCCTTTCTCGATGACAGTAAGCCCCTTTTCGTTGAGCCACGAGTGGACGACGGCCTCGCCATAGGCATTTTTCACTTTCCAGACACTCCCTTTTGGGCCTGCCTGCCCTCTCACCCGAAAAATCTGCTGATCTACCTTCTCCAGTCGTTGTTTTTCCGCATTGAATACCGTGAAAGTGTATGATTGACCGTCAGTCAACCCCTTCAGAGCCGGCATGAGGGAAACTGAAGAGGCATGATATATCGTTCCCTCAAGTTTGAATGGATGCTTGAGGGTCTCACCGCCTACGGAAATGTCAACATCCAGTCGCTTATCACGCATTATTCCACGCATTTCCATGCGCTTGGCATTCATATTGACCACGGAGTCGAAAGACACCAGGGCCAGGTCGGGCTTCACGTGCACCTTCTCGGTCAGATCTATTTCATCGGTCTTCCCCTTGGTCTTGAGCCGTATGAGTGAGTCAAAAGATATGACAAAGCCGTCTTTGCCGGGATCGATCCTAAAATGGCTATATCCAATCTTATCGTCCTGATAATAAATGCCATACCAAGCTTCACGGAAAGGAAAACGGGCGAGAGTCTGGTAGCCGTCTCGGGAGTGCGTTGCCTGTTCCTTGTTGATGCCGGAGGAGTGAAGGGTGCAGGAACAGAGAAACAGAATGAGTGAACAAATGAGAAAGGCTGGGACTTTGGTGGAAACGAGGCCGGAATTCATGATGCTCCATTGAGTTCAGCGAGCCTACGCAGGGATAGACAACACTATATGATACTCTTATACTGAGTTGAAAAAAAGAATTGTGGAGAGACTGTTTTGAAAAATTGGTTGGAATCAAGCGCCCAGGAAGAGGGCGTTCAGTTAGATGTCCTCGCAAAGGGCCTCCAGAACGGAAAAGTAGCAGTTTTCAAGGCCCCTCCTCGTGGTAGGGCCATTGCCGTGGGGGAAAATCTCAAAGTAAAAGTCAATGCCAACATAGGGACCTCCGAAGACCTTCACGACGAAGATAGAGAGCTGCGAAAACTCCAGGCCGCAATTGATGCAGGAACAGATACCGTGATGGATTTGTCCACGGGCGGGGACCTGCGCTCGGTGCGACGAAAAATCATCACAGAATCAGCGGTCCCTGTTGGATCGGTTCCAATATACGAAGCAATCGTACAGGCGATGAGGAGGGGCGGCGGAGGCGAAGACATGGAGCCTGACGAAATGCTCGATGCGATTCGTCAGCATGGAGAAGACGGAATCAGCTTCGTCACCGTGCATTGCGGAGTCAACCTTGCTGCTTTGGAGCATCTCAAGAAGCGGCCACGGGTTTGTGGAGTGGTCAGCAGGGGAGGGAGCTTTATTGCCAGATGGATGAGGACAAACGGTGAGGAAAATCCTTTGTTCGAGAGATACGACGAAGTGCTGGACATTTGCAAACACTACGACATGGTTCTAAGCCTCGGGGATGGGCTTCGACCAGGCGCCTTGGCTGATGCTATGGATGCCGCGCAGGTGGAGGAACTCGTCACTCTAGGACATCTCAATAAGAGAGCACGGGAAAAAGGTGTCCAGGCGGTCATAGAAGGACCGGGACATGTCCCGCTGGACCAAATACCGGCCCAAATGATGTTGCAGAAGAAACTCTGTGATGGAGCCCCATTTTATGTTCTTGGCCCTCTTGTGACCGACGTGGCCCCAGGTTTGGATCACATTACATCAGCCATTGGAGGTGCAATAGCCGCAGCCCATGGAGCGGATTTTCTTTGTTACGTGACCCCGACGGAGCACCTGGGCCTGCCCGATGTCGATGACGTCCGGATGGGTGTTTTGGCAGCCCGCACAGCAGGACATGCGGCGGATATTGTCCGGGGATTGCCCAATGCCTGGGAATGGGATGCGAAGATGAGTCAAGCAAG
>JAUPKT010000536.1 GCA_030837305.1 Thermodesulfobacteriota bacterium | reverse complement strand
ATAGAACTCCTCGACTTGCAGCGAGTTCGAAAAATGCCAGTGTCCGCTCTCCCTTACGGTCTCCAAAAGAGAGTGGAGTTGGGCCGTGCATTGGCCATGGACCCGCTTGTCATTCTCGTGGACGAACCGGTCAGCGGCATGAACCTTGAAGAGAGAGAGGACATGGCACGGTATCTCCTCGACATCAATGAGAGCATGAAGATAACCGTTATCATCATTGAACACGATATGGGTTTGGTCATGGATCTCTCTGATACCGTAGCCGTACTCAACTTCGGCCTCAAGATAGCTGAAGGTCGACCCCAAGAAATTGCTTCTAATCCTGAAGTTGTCAAAGCATACCTCGGGCATGCGAAGAACTGACCCCAGAGGAAAATTCGCTTCGCAGTCACTGATGGACAGGAATTTCATGCAAACGGTTCAGACCACATTGCCCAAACTGCTTCTGAAAAATGCCGCCACGTACGGTAATCGAGTGGCCATGCGGACAAAGCACAAAGGGATCTGGAAGGAGATTTCCTGGCAAGATTACGCTGCCCGAACACAAGAACTCTGCTGCGGCCTGGTTGCCTTGGGTATGAAAAAGGGAGATCACGCCTCCATACTCGGAGAGAACTGTCCTGAATGGGTTTTTGCAGACTTGGCCATTCAAAGTCTCGGCGGCGTGTCCGTGGGCATTTATCCCACGAATTCCGTCGAACAGGTTCGATACATTCTGGATCATTCCCAATCGCGATTCGTCGTGGTGAAAGACCAGGAACAGGCCGACAAAGTTCTCGCGGCAAGAGAGCACCTGCCGAACCTCACCGCCATGTTGGTCATAGACATGAAGGGCGTCTCCCGCTACGAAGACTCACTCATTGTGAGCTACCAAGAGGTAGAGAAATTAGGAAAAGAAGTTGCTCAAAGAGAACCGGCAAAATTTCAGGATCTTGTAAACGAGACACAACCCGATGATGTGGCATTTATCGTGTACACCTCGGGGACCACTGGACCACCGAAGGGAGCCATGATCTCCCATCGGAACATCATCCATCAAGTTGTCCATACTTTGCAGCCCATACTGCATTTCACCGATCAAGACTCGTTGCTCTCATACCTGCCCCTCTGCCACATCTTTGAACGAAACCTGTCCATGGCCATGCCCCTTGTGTTCGGTTACGTGGTGAATTTCGCCGAATCCATTGACACCGTTCAAGAAAATATAAGGGAAATCTCTCCATCCTTCTTTGCAGCAGTCCCACGGATACTCGAAAAACTCCACTCTTCAGTGCATATCAAGTTGCAGGACAGCTCAGCCTCCAAGAAGTTGGCTTTTCGAATTGGAGAAATCATCGGGAAGAAAGCTCACGTCTACAAAATGAAGAGAGAGCCCATGCCGTTTTGGCTCCTACCCCTCTACGGATTCGCCTATCTGGTGAGTCTTCGACCGTTGAGAGAGAAACTTGGACTGCTGGACTGCAGATGTCTCATGAGTGGAGGGGCTCCCATAGCCCCGGAGGTCTTGGCGTTCTTTCGGCATTTGGGAATTACCACTGTGGAGATGTACGGTCTGACGGAAACAAGTGGAGGCTGTGCCGGACCTCTCCACCAAATCAAACACGGTTCCGTCGGTCAACCGTCTAAGGGTTTGGAATTCAAACTGGCGGATGACGGAGAAATGTTGTTCAAAGGTGAGTCGATTTTTTCCGGATATTACAGAGATGAGAGTGCAACGGCAGAGATTCTCCACGAAGGTTGGCTCTACACAGGCGACGTCGGTACGCTGGATGAAGATGGGCATCTCTACATCATAGACAGGAAGAAAGACATCATCATTACGTCCGGCGGAAAGAATATCTCTCCGTCAGAGATAGAAAACAAGCTCAAGTGCAGCCCTTACATTAAAGAAGCCATCATCATAGGAGACGGCAAGAAATACATAACTGCACTCATACAGATCGACTACGACAACGCCGGCAATTGGGCTCAGAATAGCCGTATCCCATACACTACATACAAGAGCCTCGCCACAAATCCCGAACTGAAGAAACTGATTCATGCTGAGATCTCCTCGGTAAACGATGAATTAGCCCAAGTGGAAAAGATAAAGAAATTCATGGTCCTGGAAAAAGAATTGGATCAAGATGACGAAGAGTTAACCGCCACCCAAAAGGTCAAGAGAAAAGTCATCACAAAAAGATTTCATAACGAAATCGAGAGCATGTACCGCTGAAAACGAGGGGGCATCCCCAATCAGTGGAGCTGAAAGAAACATGAAAATACTGGAAATACTCGTCAACGGACTTTCAACAGGCTCGATCTACGCTCTATTGGCAGTGGGTTTTGTGCTGATATTCAAGTCCACGGGAATTTTGAATTTTGCCCAGGGAGAACTCGCCATGGTGGGGGCGTTCCTGTGCTTCAGCTTCGTCATGCTGTTCCAAATGCCATACCTGGCGGGCTTTGTCCTCTCTTTAGTGATTGGAGCTTTCTTAGGCGCGGTCATCGACTTGGTTTTCTTTCGTCGAATGGTGGGTAAACCAATGTTCGCAACCATCATGGTAACCGTTGGACTCGCCAGTGTCATTTCCAGTATTGCAGGATTTGTCTGGGGCCATGACGTTTACTCACTACAGTCGCCGTTTACGGCGAAGAATGTGTCACTGGGCAGTCTCACCATATCCCACGGCACCATGTACACCATACTCATCTCCATAGTCTTGTTCGTCGTGTTTTTGGTCTTTTTTAACCGGTCTCTCTACGGGGTTGCCATGAGAGCAGCCGCGGAGGATCCGGATACCGCAGGACTCATGGGAATAAATGTCAACAAGACGCACATGATGGCATGGGCACTTGGATCTCTCGTGGCCGCCCTATCGGGGATTTTCTTGGCTGAGCAGAGCTTCGTTCGTATTTCAATGAGCCACACCGGTATTCAAGCCATGGCCGCTGCCATTCTGGGAGGTATGGACAGCATCAAAGGAGCCATTTTAGGCGGAATTATTCTCGGTGTTGTTGAGGGATTGGCTGCCAATTACTTGAGCGGCCTAGAATTCGGTTCGTTTCGTTTCGGCGACATCAAAGAAGTTGCTGCATTTGCCATCATGATCATCATTCTCATGATACGACCGCGGGGTATTTTCGGAAAAGAAAAAGTGGAGCGCGTGTAGCAACAGACCCATGAGCAGCAACATTCACACCAGATATATCGACGACATGGTCTTGTTCCAAAACCGGTGGGTCAAAGTGTGGCTTTTCATTTTCGTGGCGCTCTTGTTTTCTTGCCCCCTGTTGCTCTCCTATTATCAGCTGAGTATCCTGAACGAGATGGCCATTGCCGTGATAGGGGCGCTGGGCCTGAACCTGCTGATCGGATTCACCGGCCAGATATCCCTGGGACACGGGGCTTTCATGGCCATAGGAGCTTATTCCACGGCTCTGTTGACTGGAAGTCTCAATTTGCCGTTCGTCCTCTCCTTGCCGTTATCAGGCCTCATGGCGGCTGCGCTCGGCATGGTGGTCGGCGTTCCCGCACTCAGGCTCAAGGGTCTGTACCTCGCTCTGGGAACCCTCGCCTTCGGTTTCATCGTCGAATACATCTTGTTTCATTGGGAAGTTACCAAGGGTGATCTCGGAATGGCGGTCAAACGCATCCAGTTGGGGAGTTATGTGATCAAAACCGAAGCTGAATATTTCTATTTCATCATAACACTCGCAACGCTAGCCATTCTAACGGCCAAGAATATTGTGCGAAGTAAGATCGGGCGAAGTTTTATTGCAATCCGGGATAGAGATATCGCTGCAGAGGCCATGGGAATACCACTGACCAAATACAAAATAATGGCTTTTGGTTTGAGTTCTTTTTACGCAGGGGTAGCGGGATGTCTCATAGCGCATTATCAGCGGTGGATTGTCCCCGGAAGCTTCGATTTCTCGGTATCCATTGCCTACATCGCCATGATTGTCTTGGGGGGAATGGGATCAATCCTCGGGTCAGTTCTCGGTGCAATCTTTATCACCGGCATTCCTCATGGAATCGTATATGTCACTGACATGTTGAAGGAAAATTACCCGTCCCTCACTGCTTTAATCGTGGATTTCAAGCTGGGTATCTTTGGTTTGATTGTCGTATTGGCGCTGCTTTTCGAGCCCCAGGGGCTTGCAGGTATATACAGGAGAGCAAAGACCTATTGGATCACATGGCCGTTCAGGTATTAGAGCGTGTCTCTCGAAGAGACTGCTCGAGCCCACGGTCATAAAATAGTCACAGCGGTGGATGGCCCTTGTTGTGACGCATGACACTACAACCAAACGTGATCAGGAGGAAAGGCATGAGAAAATTCGTCACGGTATTAATGGCAGTTATGGCGCTGACTGTGATCAGCTTTGGGGCGGTATTTGCCAAAGACATCCGCGGAGTCACAGACACAGAGGTGAAGATAGCCTGTCTGGTTGACTTCTCAGGACCGGGGAAATACGCGGGACCGCCCATTTCAGATGCCTTCAAAGACTACTGTGCATGGGTCAACGACACCGGAGGAATCCATGGCCGAAAAATCAATTTGATCATCGAAGACAACGGTATTTTGCCCAATACCACTCTCAATGCGGCCAAGAAGGTCATATTGAAAGACGGCGTTTTCGCCATCGCCTTCAATCTCGGGACAGCAGGCTCCAGCGCCATACTTCCGTTGTGTGAAGAAAATCAAGTGGTGTTGATGCCTCACGGTGCAAATAAGGAATTCTACGATCCCGGCAACAAATGGGTTTTTGTACCCCATACCGTTCAATACAGCATGGCCTGCAGAGCCGTGGAGTATGTTCTCGAGAAGAATCCGAAGGCACGAATCGGGATGATCTATCAAGATGATGGATTTGGTAAGGAAGGACTGGATGGAGCCAAAGCCGCAGCCAAGTTTATGAAATCAGAGATTGTCCAGCAAGCCCCTTACAAAATGGGGACTGTGGATTTCTCCCCCCATATGAACGCCATGAAAGAGGCGAAGGTGGACTATATAATACTCTGGACTTATCTTCCCCAATCTGCAGCAATCATCAAAGAAAAAGTCAAGATGGGATGGAACGTAGGTCTTATTTCCAACAATACTACGGGTGTTCCGCAATTGTTTGATCTGGCAGGCGAAAATGCCGAAGGATATATGCTTGTCACTCCATACGTCCCGGTGACCACCAATGTGCCCGGCATTCAAAAGGCCAAGGAAATCAACAAGAAATATGGCAACTATGAAAAAGCCCTCGGTAACCCCGCTTATCAGGACTATCTGTATTTGGCCGCATGGGGATATATCGCAGCAACCGTTGAAGGACTGAGAAAGGCCGGCAAAGACCTGAATCCTGATTCTTATGTCAAAGGGATTGAAAGCATTAATGATTTCGACATGGGGGGCATGTGCCCAAACATAACATTCGGGCCCAAACGACACGTGAGCAGTTTTTCAAGCCTTATTCTCTCAGCTGATGCTAAAGGCAAGAAGTTTGTTGTGGTTGATCCGATAAAGGAACCGAAAACCCCACAACAATGACGGGCGTACTAAGACAGGTTGGGATTGCCGGGTAAACCCGGCAATCCCTCGACAGCCAGTCTTCTTGTAATTGGCACGGATTATTTCGACTTTCGAGAGTACTCGCGGATTCGGGATGCATTGAGTCCCTATGTCATTCCCGATTAAGTCGGGGATGACGGAACGAGGGCTCAGCAGAGTTACATGAGAGAACAATTAGCGTAAAGAGTCTTGGTAAGATTTGTGGAAATGGCTTTCACAGTTCTTTTCTTGTAGGTCAATTATGGACGGCATCCAGACACCTTTTACGAAAATGATCGGCTTGCGGTACCCCATCATCGGGGCTCCGATGTTCCTCATTTCTTATGAGGAACTGGCCGTAGCAGTCTCGGAAGCAGGAGGCTTAGGTACTGTTCCGCTCCCTAACTTTCGGT
>JAUPKT010000065.1 GCA_030837305.1 Thermodesulfobacteriota bacterium | reverse complement strand
TATTGAGCCATGCCTTTGAGCAAAATGGTCAAGACAATGCCCATGGGACCCGAGTATGGAGAACCGTAGGCGTGGCCGCCCACCGTGCCATAGACAGGGCAAACATTTATGCACGCGCTGCATCGTATACACTTGAGAATGTCGCTGTATTGTCCCGCGGCGATTTCTGATCTTCCATTATCCAACAGTACAATATGAAGTTCTCTCGCACCGGTGGTTTCGTTCAGTTTTCTCGTCCCTGTTATGAGGGAGAGATAGCTTGAAAGCGGTTGGCCGGTCGCGCTGCGCGGCAGCAGTGACGCGAACAGCCCTAGATCCGCCAAGGTTGCAATGATTTTTTCCACAGAAAGTACTGCGATGTGGATGGGAGGGATCGTCGTCACCATTCTCGCATTTCCTTCATTGGTAAAGACGGCTACAGTCCCGGTCTCAGCAACGGCAAGATTTGTGCCGGTTATTCCCGCATCTGCGCAAAGGAATTTTTCTCTCAGTTTTCCACGCGCTGTTTTGGTAAGCAATTCCGGCTTGTCAGAAAAAGGGACGCCCAATTTGTCTGCGAAAAGCTTGCCTACTTGCTGACGAGTCTTATGAATGGCCGGGCCAAGAATGTGCGACGGGCTCTCTCCCGCCAATTGTATGATGAATTCCCCCAGGTCGGTCTCGACCACATGAATGCCCCGATCCTCGAGGACTTCGTTGAGGCAGATCTCTTCCGTGATCATGGACTTCGCCTTTACCACCTGAGAAGCATGCCGATCTTTGAGGATGTAATATATTGTATTTGCCGCTTGTTTCTTGTCCACGGCCCTATGAACTACGGCGCCGGCAGCCGTCGCGTGCCGAGAAAAAGTGTCCACGTATTCGGGTAAATGAAGAATTGTTTGCTTGCGAATGTCCGAAGCCCGCTCCCGCCACTGGTCCAAGGGCACTGATTCAAGGCCCTGAGACCTTTTGGCACTGAGCAAATTGGTTGCTTTCCGTACTGCGTCACGCAGTACGAGGTCATTAAGACTCTTCAGGGAATTCTCTCGAAAAGAAACGGGAAGTTGGCAATTCATGAACAGACCATACCACGTACGACGTGAGGATGTCAGCGCATCCCAATCTCTTTTTTCAAACTCGTTCTTGACTCCGAATCTCGAGTTGTGTATGCAGTAATCGCCTCACTTGGATAGCTTATAAATCAATTGTCTGTGAACAGAGATTTGAGATACTTACCAATACTTCTTCTCCCGTTGCTGGCAGCGTGCACAGCTTCTACGCACTTTCACGGAAAAGGCATGGATATCAGCGGCCGTGAAAAACATGACTCGCTTGCAACATTTTGTTCACTCGACTCTAAAACAAATTCCCCTTACGGTTACAGATATTCAGTGCCCCAGAGAAATTCACGGCCCACCGAGTCATGCCAAGTAAAAACCGATAGGAACAGGAATCCTCTTGCGGGAAATTTAAGATTTCCCGTTGACAATGGATGCCTATCTTCGCCCTTTGGGTACAGGAAAGGGGTTTTTCACGGCGGCCTAGACATTACTGCCGAGTCTGGAGAACCGATTCGAGCCTGTGCAGATGGCGAAGTGGTCTTTGCCGGCACGATGAGCAAATACAGAAATTATGGCAAAATGGTTCTGGTAGATCACGGAGATGGCGTATTCACGCGCTACGCCCATGCCAGCAAAGTCTTGGTCGCGCCTGGAAAAAGAGTCAAGATGGGCGACCGGATAGCTTTGGTGGGAAGGAGCGGTCGGGCTACAGCGCCTCATTTGCATCTCGAGATTGAGGTGCGCGGCAAGCTGTACAATCCGCTCGCCTGTTTTTCTGATGATCAACTCCAACTGGTTAGAGTCGCCAGTCGTTTTCCTATGCCTCCTTTAGGACAGCTCAGTTCTGTGTCGATTCTTCATAAGCACCTAGCCTCTCTAAGTATCAGATAATAGAAGCATTGTTTCGCCGCGGCGTTCTGCTGGGGCATTATAGGCATCTCGTGCTTATCTACTGAGCACACATGGATCTCTCCATTTCATCTTTCATTGACGAGACTCCTCATTTCCTGTTCAATGCCGATGGGGGCGATGCTCCAGGCGTTTCACCATAGACCGGACTGAGTTTGCGGCTCACCGAGAGTTCCGCTAGATGATTTCGGAACGCCCACAGTTTATTTCCAGAACAGACTAGGCTGTAATGGAGGAGCAAACCATGATCGTCGGCATTCCAAAGGAAATCAAGGAAGACGAATATCGCGTAGGTATCGTCCCATCTGGAGTGAAGATTCTTGAGGAGCATGGCCACACGGTGCTGGTTGAGACAGGCGCGGGCCATGGATGCCGCATCTCGGACGAGGAGTTTGTGGAAGCAGGGGCCATTGTGATAGATGACAATGAAGAGGTCTATGGGCGCTCAGACCTCATCATGAAGGTGAAAGAGCCCCAGCCTTCTGAATACACTCTCTTGCGAGAAGGCCATATCCTCTATACCTATCTTCACCTCGCGCCCAACCCCGAGCTGACGCAGGCCCTATTGGAACGGAAGATTGTTGCAATCGCTTATGAAACGATTCAGGACAACGATGGATTTCTCCCACTATTGTTTCCCATGAGTGAGGTGGCCGGACGTATGGCTGTCCAGGTTGGGGCCCACTTTCTTGAGAAGACTCAAGGCGGGCGAGGCGTATTGCTTGGTGGTGTACCGGGTGTTCGTCGCGGTAGGGTGACAATCATAGGAGCCGGGACGGTGGGCAAAGCGGCGGCCAAAATTGCGGTTGGATTGGGAGCGGAAGTGTACATGCTCGATATAGATCAAAGGCGGCTTCTGCACATGGATGATATTTTTGAAAATCGGGTGACCACCATGATTTCTCATCCTGATAACATCGCTCATTCCGTGACAACGTCTCATCTCGTGGTGGGGGCCGTTTTGATCCCGGGTGATAGATCCCCCATCCTTGTGACAAAGGAGATGATTCGTGGGATGAAGTCAGGTAGTGTAATGGTCGATGTCGCTATTGATCAGGGTGGATGTTTCGAAACCTCTCGACCAACCACTCACAGGAATCCCGTCTTTGAGTGGGAGCAAATCGTTCACTATTGCGTTCCAAACATGCCTGGTGCCGTGGCCCGAACATCCACGTTTGCTCTCACGAATGTGACATTGCCGTACGCGGTGAACATCGCCGATAATGGACTGGAAGCTGCGATCCGCAAGCTTCCTCCCTTATCTGCGGGCATCAATTTGTACCGTGGAACTGTTACCCATGAAAAGGTTGCACAAGCTTTAGGCTACAAGAGTAGGCCTGTTAAGCAACTGATGGATATACAGCATAGTACCCATTAGGAGTTTTGTGTTTTTCAAAACCAGTGACTCTGGGCTGCCAAGGAACGATGATAGAGCATGAGGAAGGTTGGGGCGAGCACAGCTCCACAACACATCTCAAGAAAACGAAAGGAACTGGACATGGCCCTGCTCAAGAAAGGAGATAAAGCGCCAAGTTTTCAGCTTATGGATCAAAATGGTACGGAGGTTTCTCTCAAGAATTTCAAGGGCAAGAAACTTCTCGTTTACTTCTACCCCAAGGCTGATACCTCTGGATGCACCAAGCAGGCTTGCAGTGTTCGCGATGCTATGCCGGACCTCAAATCGGTTGGCGTAGCAGCCATAGGGATAAGTCCTGACAAACCGGAAAAGCAAAGGAAGTTTGACGAGAAGTACAGTCTGGGTTTTCCGTTACTCTCTGATGAAGACAACTCTGTGGCCAAGGGATATGGAGCGTGGGGCGAGAAAAAGATGTACGGGAAAGCCTATGAGGGAATCATTCGGTCGGCCTTCTTGATTGACGAGAAGGGAAAAGTAATTGAAGCATGGTACAAGGTGTCCCCTGCCGACACGGTGCCGAATGCACGCCGGACATTGGGTGACGCTTCCCCAGCATAATGGGGTCTCTGCGCAACTCGGCTGGATGATCTTGACCGAGAGGATATCGCCGAAAGACCACACAGTCCCGTCGACATGCTGTAGCACCGGTACCGAATGAACACAGGAGTGATTTGTCTCCGATCGAGACTAGGCTTCGCCTGCTTTAAGGGCTCTGTTGAAAGCCCACCTCTCGAGCTGTCTGATTTGCTCCTTCATGGTCGTGGACAAGGGAACGATGTTTTCCAACGATATGACCAGATCGTTGTGCTGAACCTCTCTGTTGGCAGTAAAAGCTCGAAAAAGCGCTCCAAGAACCCCTTG
>JAUPKT010000535.1 GCA_030837305.1 Thermodesulfobacteriota bacterium | reverse complement strand
TCGCATTCCCTGTGAGGCCAAAATCGTGCCAAGTCATCTAAAGTCGAACGTGAAGGAACGATTATCTTGCATGCCCGTCTCGCTGAAAGTTCCACCAAAGTCCTGAAATAAATCTTGCCAACGAGCAATCTGATCGGTCTGCCCTGGGCCTGAGTCCAAACTCTGTCATACCACATGGTGTCATGCAGAGTTATGACCCCCGGTGTTTTCATCCTTATGGGCTGAAGCATGAAAGGGCTGAAAAAAAGGTCCGCTTCAAACTTATCCACTATTGGACCAAGCCTAAAGACGGTGTAAGGGTGAATGTGCCGGTATGGAATGTCAACCATTTCGGCATGTCCCCTGAGCTTATTTCTAATAGTCTCTGAGAGGTCGGTTCGGACCAATACGGTTAAGGATAGCTTGTGTTTTCTGTCTGAGATGGATCTGATGATATTGATGGCAGAGCGACCAGTGCCATCAATCTGATTTGGTATGCATCTGCCATCTATAACGACCCGCATTACTTACATACTCACTTGTTTCAGGAGTAAATAGCTTGGGGTTTGGGTATCAGTGGCGTGAAACAAGAAACTCACGCCCTGATCTTTTTTATGGAAATATTTGTTAACAGCCCGCTACAGGTTTCTTGGGGGCCTGTTTTCTTGGTGTCGACGTGTCCAATGGCTTCGACTTCGGTTGTTCCTTGACAGCGGAGGCTGATTCTGGGGCCTCAGTTACCCTGCCATGGCTTTGAGTCGATTCAATACCGCCGTAAAGGACCTTTATAGGTCTGGACGTCTTTTGAGCCAGGATCCCGCCTATGGCCATAGCTATAGTTCCGTCACGGTCCATCAAAATCAAGGGACCTACACCAACCAGGTAAGCCGGATCTGTGGATACATCCGCCGGATCTCCATGAATAGCCCCTGGCAGGGTCTTTTCTCTGAATTGTTCTTCCGGTCTGATATCTACAAGCGTGAATGTCCCGGGAAGATCCTTTATCAGACGCTTGAGTTCCTCTGCTGACATTCGCTCAGGCAGGGCAACCTGCTTCTTGGGGACAACGTTTGCCGGACTGGACCCTCCAGATTTCGTAGCCTCCATAACCGGCAACCCGGCCTTGATCCAGGCTTCGCTCCCGCCATCGAGACTTTGCGCTTTTTTAAATCCCTCTCGTTCCAGTATCCCGACAGCTAGGCTTGACCGGTAAGCTGAATTGCATACCATCATTACGGGTTGGTCCGGATCAAGCTGACGGGAGAGACTAGCCAGTTTATTTAGCGGCAGATTCAGAACAGCGCCTATACGCATCGCCATCCATTCGGATGGTAAGCGCACATCTACTATTAACGGGGATTCTCCATTTTCCATGAGGCCGAAAAGTTCTTTGGGCGTCCTCAGTTTACCGACAGTTATAGGTAGCCCGGCTTTTTCCCACGAGTCGAATTTGATTACATCGGCCGAATATCCTACCCGATGAAGTCTGTGAAGGCTTTCCTTTAATTCGGCTTCGTCGCCAACAAGAGCGAGTTTTGCGCCCCAGGGCACTATTGTTCCGACCCATGTTTCAAGACGACCTCTTGCGGCAATGTTGACCGAATTTGGAATATGGGCCTTGGCGTATGACTGAGCGTCTCTGACATCCACAAGGAAATATTTGTCCGGCTGGGACAATTCAATCGTAGGTTTCAGCTCGGAAGGCAAGCTGCTGTCCACTTTTACCAAAGGTGGCCCCTCACGATTCATCTTGGCGTTATGTTTGAAATATTGCGGGGCTTCCGGCAAACCTTGAAGGACGGCGGCTATAAATTCAAATTTCTTGGTAAATTGGAGATACGGGTTTGATACCCTCTCCTGGCCGATGGTGGACTTGGGTTCGTCACCGAGGTGCGCCCCACACAAAGAACCTGCTCCGTGAGCCGGAAAAATTACGACGCTATCAGGAAGCTTGGAGATTTTGTTTGTCCATGAATCATACAATGCGGCGGCAAGCCAGGCGGCCGATATAGTCCCTTCAAGAAGGTCGGGACGCCCTACACTGCCAACAAAGAGCACGTCCCCTGTGAAAAGCGCTTCCGGAGACTTTTTCTGGTCACTCCCGTAAACAGCGCAGCACATCCCGTCTGGAGTATGTCCGGGTGTGTCCATAAATCTAAGCGTTGCCTTCCCAATATTTACCTCCGAATTTTCATCAACAGCCTTAAACGGATAGGATACACCGGATTTGTGACTCTGGTATATGGGACACCCCAGGAGACTAACGACCTCCATGTGGCCGGCAACGAAATCAGCGTGAGAATGAGTCAGATAAACCCCTTTGATTGCAACCCCTTCCTTTTTAGCTGTTTCAATGTAAACAGAAACATCCCTCACTGGATCTATCAACAGCGCTTCTCCATTGCTGACCAGGATGTAAGAATAAATTGAAAGCACCGGCAAAGTGAATTGTATAACTTTAAATCCTGGAAAACTGTATGTGTCCACAATGCTGGAGGAAGAAGAATCAGCACCGTGTGTTTGAGATTCTGTGTCCTTTGTTTGATCGCCTTGAGCAACGCACACAACACTAAGCAAAATCAGACAGATTGCTGGAAAAACGAACAATCGTTTCATATCTCAATTAGTCTCCCTTCAGTTTTTAAACAAAATTCACTACCAT
>JAUPKT010000014.1 GCA_030837305.1 Thermodesulfobacteriota bacterium | reverse complement strand
AGGAAATTGGTGTGATGGCGATCCGGGCCGGGGACATAGTGGGTGAGCACACCGTGATGTTTGTCACTGGTGGGGAACGCCTGGAACTGATTCACCGTGCCCACAGCAGAGATGCTCTTGCCCGTGGGGCTGTGCAGGCGGCTATTTGGGTCGTTTCACAGCCAGCGGGGCTTTACGACATGCAGGACATGCTGGGATTGAGTGATCGTTCATGAAAATTGTTCGCTTCACCGTTGGATCCGACACCCATAGTGGCAGGCTTGAAGGAGATGATATCCATATTTGGGACGGGCATTCCAATCACCGCAAATACCCATTGGAGGAAGTAAGACTCCTTCCCCCGTGTGAACCTTCAAAGATTGTTGCCGTTGGACTAAACTACCGGGATCATGCCGAAGAGTTGCATATGGCACTGCCGACAGAGCCGCTCTTGTTCTTGAAGCCGTCCACGGCGGTTCTTGGGCCGGGAGACGCCATCATTTTGCCGCCCCAGAGTCAGCGCGTGGACTATGAGGCCGAGCTAGCCGTGGTCATCGGGAAGACGGCTCGCGGGGTATTACTGGCCGAGGCCGCTGATTACATTTTGGGATACGCGTGTCTCAATGACGTCACCGCCAGGGATTTGCAGGCCAAAGACGGTCAGTGGACACGTGCGAAAGGGTTCGATACCTTTTGTCCCATCGGTCCTTGGATTGAGACTGAACTGGATCATAAGGACTTGAAGATAGAATTGTTTCTCAACGGAACACTCAAGCAGAGTTCCCGCACAGCGAATCTCATATTTAATCCCTTTGAGTTGGTGGCATTCATTTCAAATATCATGACCCTGCTGCCGGGAGATGTCATAGCCACTGGGACACCTTCGGGGATAGGTCCCATGTTAACAGGTGATGAAGTGGAAGTGCGTATTGAAGGCATCGGCAGTCTGTTCAACCTCGTGAGCACAAAGGAACGATGACTTTGAGGGCTTACATTGGATTTGGGGCCAATCTAGGGGACAGAACGAAAACGTTTCAGAGTGTCCTCGAGGAGCTTGATTCCTCGAGAGGTGTTGAGGTGAAAGCTGTCTCTCCTTTGTATGAAACAGAACCTCAAGGGATAAGTGACGGCGGGTCCAGTTTCCTCAATGCCGCTATTGGTCTGGATACGTCGCTGTCCATTCAGGACTTGATTGATCGGCTTCGTGCCGTCGAACTTCTCTTGGGAAAAGCTCCCGACCACAACAGTGACATGTCCCGGAGGGTTGATCTCGACATGCTCTTGTATGGAGATGCCATCATCGAGACTCCATCTCTTAAGGTACCCCATCCGAGAATGCACAAGAGGGCGTTTGTGCTGTTACCGTTGATGGATATTGCACCAAACGTGTCCCATCCGGTACTGGGCCGCACGATAGAGGAACTTGTGCGAGAGCTGCCCCCTGATCAGGTTGATTCAGTTATTCGCTGCATCGAAGCTCCTTAAGATATTCATGATTTCCTGGAACCTTCCTTTGATGCGGATCCTTGGTGACCTATGATATTGAGAATTATTTTGTTCTTGATTTTTGCCTATTTCGGCATAAAGACAATTTTGGCCGTGGTGAGGTATTTCAAGAAATCCTCGCAAGAGAATCAGATACCAGGAGCGGGGCGGCCTACTATCACCAACGAGATGATTCAGGATCCGGTTTGTGGCATGTACGTTCCAATGAACGAGTCTGTGAGCCATCGTAGTCGACAGGGCACGTTTTATTTTTGCTCCGAAGAATGCAAGAAGAGATTTCTTGATGGCAAGACGCATTGAGGACAGACAATGACTGCCCCCATCCCGACTTATAAGATCTTAATCGCAGACGGCTCAGTCATCCTGAACAATCTGTTGAGGGATGTTTTTGAGGAGAATGCGTTCGAGGTTTCCCAAGCATTCGATGGGGCCGAGTGCAAGGCTTTATTCCTCAAAGATCAGCCCGATGTGGTCTTGGTTGATGGGCGAATGCCTCGAACGGACTGCATCGATGTGTTGAAATATGTGAGACAAAGGGCTCCTCGCACCGTGATGATAATTACCACGTCTGAAGGAAATGAGCAGCTTGCGCTTAAGGCCCTGAAAGCAGGTGCTGACGATTATCTGCAGAAGCCGTTTGGCAACGAGGAGGTGGTCGACGTTGTCTCTAGACTTCTGGAGCGGCGTCGCGTAGAGGAGGAAAACGCCAAACTCAACAGCCAAATCTTGAAGAGAGAGAGGTATCTTGCCGAACTGACAACGGTCATCAATGAGGCATTGATCACGACGGACGTTAAGGGCCGAATACAGTTCATGAACAGGGCGGGTTCTGAGATGTGGGGCTATTCAACGCAAGAGTTGAAGGACAAAGATGTGCACCTTCTTGTCCGAGGAGAGGCCCGAACTCTTCTGTACCGCAACTTGGTGAACGACACGATAAGAAAAGGGAAACTCGAGGGAGAGTTTCTGTTCCGGAAGAAGGATAAGGGGACATTCCCCGGTTATCTTTCTTCATCGGTCATGAAAGAGACCCAGAGGATCAAAGGAATTGTGTTCGTCGTTGCCGACCTGTCTCGCGTGTACGAGGTGGAAGCACGACTCAAGCAGTCCGAAAAATTGGCATCTCTCGGCAGAGTAGCGGAGGGTATCGCTCACGAGGTGCGAAATACACTCACTTCGCTGGGAGGGTTTGCCTTGAGACTCAATAAGTCGCTGGCAAAAGACCAGACTCTCAGTCAGTATACAAGTATCATACTCGACGATGTGCGCAGGTTGGAAAAGATGGTGCAAACCATTGAGGATTACGTGAGGTTTGCCCGTTTTCACAAATTCAATTTTGCGTTGACTAGGCTGCCCCTTCTGGTCGAAAGGGCACGGGAGAGGGTTCTGCAGACAATCGAGAAAGACAAGGCAGATGCAGTTGCTTTCAATTTGAAAGTCGAGGAAGGCCTTCCGGCCATCCAGGCGGATCCAACCGCGCTTCAGGAGGCCTTCTATCACCTGATCATGAATGCGTATGAGGCCATGCCAAAGGGAGGACGACTGACTGTAACCCTGAAGCGTGTGGACTCGGCGATTTCCATATCCTTCTCAGACACCGGTGTCGGGATAGATAGTACATACCTTCACGATATATTTAATCCTTTTTTTACTGCAAAAACCACTGGGGCCGGAATGGGGTTGAGCAAGGTTCATCTCCTTATTGAGGAACATCGTGGGACCATCAGGGTCAGCTCAACGCTATCAAGGGGGACGACCTTTGAGGTGCTGTTGCCTATGGAGCGACTCATGCGTGGGGATCAGCCGTTGGAGACCGCTGGAACAGGAGAATCTCTTGGCTGAAAGAGACAGACTTCGTGGCGCGTAGAGAAAGTGGTGACCAGAAATCCTCTTGGGATTTTTTGCTACCTTTTTGATATTATTCATGATAAATGACCTGGCATTCTATTGCGCAGAGGTCTGCCGATTGATCTTGAAAAAATCGTTGCTCGTGGCCATGTTTCTCACTGTTGTCTTTGGGTTATGCACTTCGGAAGCATGCGCGGAGATTTATGTGCGAGTACACCAGGACGGCAAGAAAGAATTTACCAACAGGCCGTCCGGACCGGGCTGGCTCCTTTACATGACTGATTCTGGGGTCGAGCCGTTGATAACATTCTCTGAAAACGGAAAGCCCAGAGACATAGAAGCCATCATATCTGATATATCGACCCAATATGCCATTGATGCCCACTTGGTGAAGGCCATTATCAAAGCAGAGTCGAACTATAACCCCTCGGCGGTATCCGCCAAGGGCGCACAGGGTCTTATGCAGCTTATGCCCGCCACGGCACGTCAACTGAAAGTTAAAAGGCCGTTCGATCCCGAGCAAAACATCATCGGCGGCGTGAAATATATTAAAGGGCTGATTGCGGCGTACGGGGACCTCGCCACCGCTTTGGCCGCCTACAATTCCGGGCCGGGTGTGGTAAAAAGATATGCAGGGATTCCTCCGTATCGAGAAACGATTAATTATGTTAAAAAAGTCCTTCGCCTTTATGACGAGTACAAGAAAGAATCTGCGTCTCGCATTGCAGTAGAAGGTTCTTTTCAGGAAAAGAATTAATGAAAAGACATTTACCGAATTTTCTCACCCTAGGCCGGATGATCCTCGCCCCTCCCATAGTGATTCTGCTGTTTTTTCCGGGCAAGCTTCCGTCTGCCATTGCTGCCGGCATATTCTTGATTGCCTCTTTGACTGATTTTTTTGATGGTTTCATTGCACGCCGATTCAAGCTGGAGTCTTCCTTTGGTCGCTTCTTGGATCCCATAGCCGATAAGGTTCTTGTGACATCCAGCCTCATCATGCTTATCGCGCTTGACAGGGTTCCGGCTTGGATCGTCATGCTTCTCATCACCAGGGAAGTCGGTGTCAGCGCATTGAGAGCTACTACCAAGACATGGGATACGACGCTTTCCCCGAGCAGGATAGGAAAGCTGAAGGCGGTATTTCAATTTGCTGCCGTCGTGCCGCTGATTATTCACTACGAATACAAATTCATCATTCCCATCAATTTTCACCTCATAGGGATGGTGCTGCTCTACATAGCGCTGATCTTGACGCTTTGGTCCGGAGTCGATTATTTCCTAAGATTTTACCGGGAATATCAACTTAGAGAGAACGGGGACGAGCAGTGAGCCGCCCGGGAATAGCCCTGCCACTCTGGAGTCTATGATGGCTTTCAGCACTCCTGCTGAATTTGTATCAGAGAATTGCCCCATGGCTGCGGAAACTGACACATAGTTCCATGATAATGATCAGGTCAGTACGAACGAGATGAGCGATGAAGAAATTCTGGCTGTGGTTGAGCAGCGCTATGTCATTGCTGGCCATTTGTCTCGGAGGATTGCTTCTGCTTTGGTCACTCGTGTGCCTTCTCGGCGGCCCGGATGGAAAATTCGGTGAGCCCGAGTCGTTCGTGTACGCGTCTTTATTTGGAATATTAGGATTTCTGACCATTTCGTATGCCCGCAAGTGGTTTCTATGGTCCATTAACAAAATATATTCCAGGGAGAAAACGTCTATGCCTTCTCAGGCCCTTCCTATAATCGGGGACTCGACCATGGAACGGAGAACAGGCGAAAAGATCGGTTGGACTGCTGGTTGGTCGGGAGGATTTATCTGGGTGATTGTTCTATCCGTAATTTTCCTGATCCAGAACAAGTTGACTCAAGGTCTGTTAGGATTTCTCTTGGCGGGTCTTGCTGCCATAAGTATCGTTTCCCTGGCCCCTTGGCGGCATCCCGCTACACCGTACTGGAAGCTTATGGTACCCACGTACATGTTCTTTTTTGGGGCTATACTATGGGCAATTTGGGCATACGGTGGCGTCAGCGATTCTGGTTTGAGCTGGTGGACTTTGGTCTTCCTCTTACCCTTATTGATCCCTCTTGGCACCATGGGCAAGAAGACGTGGAATGATTTGAATCGCCCAGTAAACACGTCGATGCTCTAACAGGGTATCTGCGCCGGACAATGCATGTGCCGGCTACATCACCCAGTTATGTCATTGTCCAAATTTTCCAAACCACCGATCACGAATTGTGTATACCGCACCACAATTGATGGTGAAGGAGGGTAACATGACAAAGGTCTTTCTGGCAGGTACCAAGAAAGGGTCTTCAGAACAAGACATCAGGCGAGCGGTCCGAGAAACCTCGGAGGCGGCAACTGATTTTTCATGGCTCTCCAGGGGAGATTCCGTGTTCATAAAACCGGCACTCAATTCGGGATATCCCTACCCGTCAACAACAAGCCCCGTGGCAATCGGCGCAATGGTCGAGCTGCTCAGGGATAAGGGCGCGGCAAGGGTTGTTTTGGGCGACATGTCGGGCATTGAGCACGTCAAACTCTCCCATAACAAAGTCTCAGGAAGCACCCAAGAATTGATGAACAGAAGTGGAATGGCAAGAGTTGCCCGTGAAGCAGGAGCTGAGTTGCATTTCTTCGAGGAGGCAGGATGGGAAGGTTTCTATGAGGACATGCCCAAGTCAGGGTCCCATTGGAAGAGGGGGCTCATGATGCCCGCAATCCTCAGAAAGATGGATCATATAGTGCTCATGCCGCGTTGCGGTCGCCATGTCCTTGCGGGAAGCACCCTCGGTTTGAAGGCCGTTGTCGGGTACTGGAGGACGGACACTAGGCTGGAATACCACAAGAACGCCGCTACTCTTCATGAGAAAACAGCCGAAGGGAACACTGTGAGTACGCTGCTGCAGAAGCAACGTCTGGTGGTGTCCGCTGCGGACAAGATTCTCACCACGTTCGGGCCGGACAAAGGATGCGTGATCGAGCCCCAGACCGGACTAATCATAGCATCACAATCCGTTGTGGCTCACGACATGGTTTCTCTCGCGTGGCTCATCCTGGGCAGGAACGAGACACCTGTAGGCCAGAAAAACATGCTCCACGATCCAAACTTAAGTCAGGTCCTTGTCAGCCCGATTAACCGGGTTGTTGTCGGCCTGCTGGGAGGAATAGGGCCTGCTCTGGCAGCCGAGAAGCTCATTCGATTCGATCTCAAAGACATTTCTGGGGACAGGACTCTGAATCGTGCTTACGAAATTTTTGGGGGAAGACCCACAGTCCAGATCGAGGCCG
>JAUPKT010000064.1 GCA_030837305.1 Thermodesulfobacteriota bacterium | reverse complement strand
TCTCGCAGTGTCGGATTACTGGGTGACATCCACGAACCCCACGCGCAGGAACCGGATAGACCTTTGCTTTTGACCCAAATTATCTCCCCTCTCATGAGAAAACCAACGGATTGCGCCACAGATGATATAGAGGCGATCAAAGGTACGAAGGGCTTTCTCCCGAGATTGGCAACGTTAATAGCAGCCCTTCCTCCGGGCACCAACACACGATAAGTTTCGTCAAGGACCCTCTTCAGGAAATCCAGGTACTCAGTGAGCGTGAGATCCTGATCGTAATCCTTCCCCACATTGTAAGGCGGTGAAGTGACCATCAGCGACACCGAGCAATCAGGAATCTCACTCATCCGTTCAGAAGTATGCACAAATATTTGGTCAAGATAGGTCGCCGGGATGCCGTTCACCGAAGCTGAACCAACCCCCGAAGTCCGTGGTTCGAAAAGTTTCCGAGAGTAAAAAGAGGCCGAGTCGTGGTTTTCTCTTCTGCTAACCCCAAAAGTCCTCGTAATGGTTCTTCGTCTCACACCTGCTCCCCATGTAACCCAGTGGAATAGGGTGCCGCTTGGTGAGCAGCGGCAGGGAATGACTAGCATCCTCAATGTTGTTGGTCAATATAAATTTATTTACAACTAGATAAATTCATTACATCATGCGAATTCTGTTTTAACCTCAATTTAAGTATATGATAAATATCATAACTTATTAGGATAACTAATTATAATTTGGATACGCAAAACTCGGAACCATCTCAGAATTCTCGCCAAGACCCCAGTGTGTTGAAATCCTATTTCGTGATGTGATAACGTGTGATAATCTCAATAAGTTAATGACTTCAGGGACCACTGCGCACAGAAGGAAGCCGTTTGGAGATTACACCTACGTAGGATTGTCATCACTACACAACGGTCCCCGAAAAGCCCTGCAAGTTTTTTGTGACTCTTTTGCACAGATTTAAACTCGGCGGAGGAAACATGACCGGTTTCACTTTGCGCGAATCCTTCCTCAGGTACTTTGAACAGCATTCTCATACAAGGGTGTCCAGTTCGTCCTTGGTGCCCACGGGAGATGCCACACTTCTTTTCACCAATGCGGGCATGGTCCAGTTCAAAAATATCTTCACGGGCGAGGAATCTCGATCCTATAGAAGGGCGACTACCGCGCAAAAATGCCTTCGAGTGAGCGGCAAACATAATGATCTAGAGAACGTAGGGTACACTGCACGGCATCACACCTTTTTCGAAATGCTCGGCAACTTCTCCTTCGGAGATTACTTCAAGGAGGACGCGATCGCCTTTGGATGGGAGTTCCTCACGAAGCAAGTTGGTCTGCCGAAAGACCTGTTGCATGTGACGGTCTACCAAGATGATGACGAAGCGGAGAGAATTTGGAAGAAGATTCTTGGACCTCAGGCCAATCCGATTACCCGGTTGGGAGAGAAAGACAACTTTTGGAGTATGGGGGAAACAGGCCCATGCGGCCCGTGTTCTGAGATTCATATCGATCAGGGTGAACGTTTCGGATGCGGCACCGTGAGTTGCGGCCCCGGATGTGATTGCGATCGATTCCTCGAATTGTGGAACCTTGTTTTTATGCAATTTTACAGGGATGAGCACGGTTCCATGACCCCGCTGCCAAGACCGTCCATTGATACCGGTTTGGGATTGGAGCGGTTGGCTGCCGTTGTCCAAGGAGTAGACAGTAACTGGGAAACGGATCTCTTTGAGCCGATTATCCAACGGATCAGGGAGCTTTCCGGGGTCGATTGCACTGATCACGATCATCGGCACAGGACGGCAACTCGTGTTATAGCGGATCACAGCCGCTCAGCGGCCTTCCTTGTTGCGGACGGAGTGCTCCCGTCAAATGAGGGCAGGGGATATGTCCTGAGGCGCATACTGAGAAGGGCTCTACGGTTTGGAAAATCATTAGGCCTTGAGAAGCCTTTTCTCCATGATTCTGCAGGGGTCGTGGTGGACCTCATGTCCGATGCCTATCCGGAGTTAGAGACGCATCGCGTCCTGATGACCAAGGTAATTCGGAGCGAGGAGGAACGTTTTATCGAGACCTTGGCCCGAGGACTGACCCTTTTTGAGGAAGTTGCCGCAAACTTGAAGAAAAAGAATCAGACGATGGTGTCGGGGGATGTTGTTTTCCGCCTCTATGACACGTACGGTTTTCCGAGAGACCTCACTGAAGATCTCGCCCGGGAGGCAGGTTTTTCCCTGGATCATGAGGGATTTGAGACGGAGATGTCCCGACAGAGAGTGATGGCAAGGCAGGCCTGGGAGGGCATGCATGATGGTGAAGCTGCTATTTGGCGCAAGTTGCTGCCGGAAAAAGTCGTGACCCAGTTCAGCGGTTACACTACTCTGACGGATATCGCAACAGTCATGGCCATCAAGAAGGATGACGCCCTTGTTCAGAAGGCCCAGGCCGGCGATTCCGTGGAGTTGATTCTTGACAGGACGCCTTTTTACGGCGAATCCGGAGGCCAAGTCGGGGACCATGGAATGATTAATTCCCAAGACTGCCGGATCGAAGTGATGGACACAATCAAACCTCAGCCTGACTTGATAGTCCACAGAAGTCTCGTACACAGCGGAGAAGTCAAGGTCAGTGACCGAGTTCAAGCAAGCGTGGCCACGGATTTACGACGGGCCACAGTGGCAAACCACTCAGCCACTCATCTTCTCCAATGGGCCCTCCGTCAAGTGCTTGGCCCCCATGTGAGTCAAAGTGGCTCTCTGGTCGATGCCCAGAGACTTAGATTCGATTTCACTCATTTCTCCCCCATTACACCGCAAGAACTACGGCGAATAGAGGATCTCGTAAATGAAAAGATCATGGAAGACGTAGATGTGGATGCGCGGATCCTGCGGATTGAGGAAGCAAAGTCTAAGGGTGCAATCGCCCTCTTCGGTGAAAAATATGGTGACGACGTGCGGCTGGTGTCCATTGGAGACTTCAGCAAAGAACTGTGTGGGGGAACACACGCACGGAGGACCGGCGAACTCGGAGTTTTTAAGATTACCGGCGAGACAGGTATTGCAGCGGGCGTGCGCAGAATCGAGGCGGTGACCGGTAGACAAGCTCTCGTTTATTTCAGATCACTGGAAGATGAACTCCGAATACTGTCCGAGAGGCTCCGAGGGTCGAGAGGCGACCTGGTCTCGAAGCTCGATAAACTTCTGGAAGGGCGAAAACAGGCGGAGCGTGAACTCGAGCAACTCAAGCTCAAGGTTGCAGGAAAGGTTGCAGGGGATATCCTTGAAGGATGCCAAGAAAAGAACGGCATCCGTGTGCTGACTCGAATCGTTCAGGACGTTCAGACACCCAAAGATTTGCGGGAATACGCAGATAAGGTAAGGGATAAGATCGGAACGGGCATCGCTCTCATGGGTGCTGTCGCGGATGGCAAAGCAATGATCGTTGCCATGGTGACCAAGGATCTCATCCCACAATACCACGCGGGAAATTTAGTCAAGAAGGCTGCCGAGATTGTCGGCGGGTCAGGAGGAGGCAGACCCGATATGGCTCAAGCCGGCGGTCCAGATGTGTCAAAATTGCAGCAAGCCTTGGAATCCGCCCTAGAAGCAGTATAATAAGTGACAATCTCATGTGTGAAGATAACATTTCCCCACATTTAAAAGAGATGATTCATTAACCAAGACAACCAGCCACGTGATCTCGAGCCCGGAAAGGGGTGAGCGAAATGAATATAAACGAAAACAGTGAGGTCTATGGAAGGATTACTCGAGTTATCAACGAACTACGGATGGCTAGGCAATCGGTTACCATCTTCAAAGTTGTTGAACTGACCGGTATAGATCAGTTTGTGGTGTTTCAATATTTCTATGAGAACGGTTTGCTGAGAGGAAAATGAGACTCCCCCCTCATGATTGCGATTTCTCTGTCGGCCTTATGCGCCTGACCAAATGCCATTTACAAAGGCCCTCACCAGGAGTTTGATCTATTCCCGAATCTTGCTCTTTCAAACCATCGAGGTTATAACGACTTCACAGCGGGGTGTAGCGCAGCCTGGTTAGCGCGCGTGCCTTGGGAGCACGAGGCCGCCGGTTCAAATCCGGCCACCCCGACCACGTTCC
>JAUPKT010000063.1 GCA_030837305.1 Thermodesulfobacteriota bacterium | reverse complement strand
TTGGTCACAACATTCTTATCCGGCGCCGGTGCGGTGCCCATAACCGTAGAAGGCCTTCCGTATGAACTCACGATTGCCCCTACCTGCTCATCTGTAAACTGCACAGGGTCCGATTCCGGAATCAGGGCAGTCATGGTGAAATTCGGCGGAAACAAGTATTTCTTCACAACGGATGACACCTGCTCAGGAGTCACCGCCTGATTGAGCCTCAGATATTTCTCTTCATAGTTGCCATCGCCAAGATCCGCATGGTAATTCCCTACGCTTCTCGCTATCCCTTGCACGGTCTCACGTGCATACACATGCTGAGACTCAATGTACGTCTTCGCTCGTTCCAACTCATCCAGGGCAGGAAGTTCGTCAGCGAGCTTTTTCAGCTCCTCCATGATTCCGCGTGTCACCGTTTCAAGATTCTTCGAATCTAAGGTCGCGGAAATCAGCATCACACCCGACTCCTTTGGCGTCAAAGCATAAGCTGATATGGAATTAACGAGTCCCTTCTCCTTTTTCAGGACTTTCACCAACCGTGAGCTATCCCGCGCGCCAAGAATGTCCGACGTCAAATCCAACGCGTTCACATCGTTGCCTTCTATAGAGGGAATGTGAAACGCCAAGTGCAAACGCGTCTCCCGGGAGTTCTTATCGCGCAGAAATGAAGACCTGATCTTGTCCTGAACAGGTTCCCCGGGACGAGGAGGCCTGAAAAAACCCACCGGCTTTAAATCCTTTGTGAGTCTCTCAATTTCCTTGACGACCTCGAGCGCGTTCACGTCTCCCGCCACGAGGAGAAACATGTTCTCAGGGACATACCACTTCTTCCTGAAATTCATGATGTCGTCACGGGTGAATTTCTCCACAGTGTCTCGATACCCGATGATGGGATACTTGTATGGACTCTCCGTATAAGCCGTCCTGAAAACGAGCTGTGAAGCCTTCCTTTCCGGTCGCTCCTCTCCCTCCAGGATCTCTTCCAGCACCACCTGTTTTTCCTTCTCGAGTTCCGAAGCATCAAGTGAAGGCCTCAGCACTGCATCGATCAATATATCCAGCCCCTCGTTCGTGGCATGAGACGGTACCGTGATGTGAAATACAGTCTCATCCCAACTCGTATACGCATTGATGTCGCCCCCCAGCCCCTCAACTTCGGCTGCTATCTTACCCAGGCCCCTGCGCTCGGTGCCTTTGAATGCCATGTGTTCTATGAGGTGGCTGATGCCTCTCTCTTGGTTGACCTCATCAGCACTGCCCACTTTCACCCAAAATTGCAGAGCGGTTACCTTGCGAGCATGATCCTCACGTATCAAAACCTCCAAACCATTAGGGAGAAAAAAACGCTTCAACTTGGCCTCCGATGCCTCGGCACTCGACGGTATCGTCCAGGAACAGGAAAATATGCACACCATAATCAGTATGCAGGTTACTCTACAGAACAGGTTCATTACAATCCCCTTTCCAATACTCCATATCTTTTTGAGATGGCTGATTTTCGAAACATAGTATTAAGGACAGCCCGCTCATGAAACGGTTTCACCCCAGGTATCGAAGCCCCTCGGATATGCCCATACGGCTCACTCTGTAAACCGGGGGCAGCGCTGCCACTATCCCCAAGCCGAATGAGATAAGCACAATGAGACCGAGAGTCGTTTTGTCAAACACAAAGACGGGCAATAACGATTTCAACTGAAACTGAAAAAACGCTGCAGCCGGAATGGTAATGATTGCTCCCGTTATTCCGCCGATTAATGCAAGAGCCGTCGACTCCCCGGCAATAATCAAGAAAAGAAAACCACTGCCGAATCCTAGAGTCTTAAATACTGCGTATTCTGCAGAACGCTCTCGAGCAGTCATCGCCATGGTATTCCCCAGCACGATGAGTATGATGGCGATCACGACACCTGATATTACCTTAATGGCGCTCACGATTGCCTCGGTCATCGCCACAAAACCTTGCTGAAATGCCTTCTCTGTCTCGGTGAGTGTCTCGGCCAACGAACTCTGAAACAATGCATCTATATCACGGGATATCTCAGCAGCCTTGTCCCCGTCCTTGATACGAACCATATACCACCCAGCCTTGTCCGCTCGGTCAGGAAACGTCTTCCTCAATTGCTCATTCAAGTAATCGTAACGAAAGAAAAATGCTGTCTCATCAACGTTTCTTCGCACTCCCTCGTAAATCCCCTCCAGGACGACCTCCACAGTGCCCGGGAATATCGTTCCCTGGAGAGCGATCACGTCTCCTATCTTCCAACCAAATCTCTGAACAAGCCTCCTGCCGGCTATAGCAGCATTCTTGTGGGTTTCAAAGGCCTTCTTTTCGGCTTCCGACAAGAGGAACTCAGGAAAAAGATTCAGATAGTCCATGCCGCTGATGGCAAATTGTGCAAAAAAATTCTTCTTGTCCTTGTAAATCCCTCCATACCAGAGCCCATGGCCGATTCCATCTACTCCTTGCACCTGGACAATTTTGTTCCGATAGGCCAGAGGAAGCATGTAAATCAAGGAAATCTTGTTTCTCGTCACGAGTCTGTTCGCGGAAGACGTCTCCACCCCCACATACCAAGCCGCAACAAGAGTAGTAAGAATCCCAAAGGCCAGCATGGCAACCGCCACGCCCAAAATCGTCAGCGACGCTCTAAGCCTGTGTCTGAATACGTTTCTCAGAATAAGTTTGATCAAACGGATCTCCTGTCCCTGTCGGCATGCAGCTTCCCGCACGCACCACGATCAATTCGGCTCCCAATGAATCGATTTCCATCGGTCGGCACGAACTGCTTATGAATCTCTGAATAATACTGATTAAGGGATCGGGCAAGCCCCAGGCGAGGAACATTCGGCATCTAATGGCCTTAGCCACGGGAACCAAAAAGGAACAGGCTTTAACGATAGGCAGGGCATGGGCAATTCCACCGGCTTGCACGCATAAGGCAGGCAAATGGAAGCCTTGCCGAAGGAAATCCAGGGAAGAATGTGAAACTCCGTCCGGATGAGCGTCGGCCATATTGGGACATCAAAAGGAATGGGAATCGGTCCCACCGACTCGGGAGGAATAGGACGGTCAGGCAAACACACACGAGGGCCGCATTGATCAGCAAAACATACTGAACCACCGAGTCCGCCAAGGACAGAAACACAGACCATAACGACGAGAAAGCGACTAGATTTCATAAAAATCCCTGGCCCTCTGCAACAAAGAAAGTCTGAACACGGATA
Organism: Thermodesulfobacteriota bacterium; assembly: GCA_030837305.1. GTDB lineage: Bacteria > Desulfobacterota > Desulfomonilia > Desulfomonilales > Desulfomonilaceae > JAUPKT01. The sequence continues at coordinate 4,697 of JAUPKT010000063.1, read as the reverse complement.
TTCCCTTTTAGGACTCTATCACCCCTTGGCCCAAAGTGTCAAGCAGCTCGTTGTGAGCGGATCTGGGCCGTATCAGGTGAACTCCCTCCACGTTTCCGCTCATCGAGTCATCCTGATACGGCCGACCTATCGTCTAATAGTCATAATTCAGCTGAGTCATGGCCGCATGTGCAGCGGCAAGTCTGGCTATGGGAACGCGCGGGCCTGAGCACGATACATACGTAAGTCCGATGTGATGGCAAAATCTAATTGAAGCAGGGTGTCCCCCATGCTCGCCACATATCCCGATCTTCAAGTCAGGCCGGGCCGCCCGTCCCTCTGTCACTGCGATCTTCATCAATCGCCCCACTCCCGTAACATTGAGGGCCTCAAAGGGATTCTCGGGGATGATCCCGGCATCCTGGTAGAATGGCAGAAACTTGTTTTCCGCATCTTCTCGACTAAACGAGAAGGTCGCTTGCGTAAGATCGTTCGTCCCAAAAGAGAAGAATTCAGCCACCTCCGTCAGTTGAGCGCTGGTCAAACACGCATGGACCACTTCGATCATGGAGCCGAATTTGAAGTCCAGTTTTAGGCCGTAGGCGTTTTCAACCTCTTCCCGAATCTCATCCACATACCCTTTGACCCACTTCAACTCGGCAACGGAACAAACCTGAGGAATCATGATTTCAGGGTGTGCCTCGATGTTCTCTTTAACGCATTCTGCCGTAGCCTCTAAGATGGCCCTAATCTGCATCTTATAGATCTCAGGATTCGTGATACCCAACCGCACCCCACGGTGTCCGAGCATGGGGTTGGTCTCTCTCAAAACCCGGGCCCTTTGCAGCATCAACTCTTTATCCTTGATGGTCGCGTCCAAAACAGCCACGTCGAGTTGCACGAGGCGCATTTTCAAACCCTCCGGCTTCTCCACGAGAGAGGACACGATTCCCGGATCCACCAGTTTCAAAGTGTTCAGAACCCTCTGGGCATTGCTCACGGTCTGGCGCAAGTCCCTCAGGTCGGCGACCTGCTGGGTCAGCTCGGTTTCAAACGGCAGAAACTCGTGCATGGGAGGATCAAGCAGCCTTATGGTAACCGGATACGGCGACATGGCCTGGAGAATTCCCTTGAAATCCTCTCGTTGTATGGGGAGCAGCCTATCGAGAGCCTCCTGACGGGACTCAACGTTATCTGCAAGAATCATGTCCACCACAATGGGCAAACGATCAGATGCGTTGAACATGCGCTCAGTTCGACACAAACCGATGCCCACTGCTCCATAAGTCCGTGCTTTGGCCGCATCCTCAGGCGTGTCCGCGTTGGCCATCACGCCGAGCCTTGCGTTTTGATCGGCCCAGTCCAAAAGCGTGTGGAGTTGTGGACTGAATTCAGGTTCTATCGTCGGAATCTTCCCCAAATAAACGTTCCCCGTTGCTCCATCAATGGTAATAACATCTCCCTCGTGTACGACCTTGTCTCCCATCATGGCCAAGCGATCTGCAGTATGCACCGATATGCCTTCAGCCCCTGCCACGCACGGCTTCCCCATGCCCCGCGCAACCACCGCAGCGTGGGACGTCTTCCCCCCGCGACTGGTCAAAATCCCCTGGGACGCAAAGAATCCATGGATGTCTTCAGGCTTTGTCTCTTCCCTCACCAAGATGACCTTCTCGCCCTGCCGTCCAAGATGCTCGGCTAAGTCGGCATCAAAGACACACTTGCCGGAAGCCGCTCCAGGCGATGCTGGAAGTCCCTGGGCAACCGGTGTGGCCTGAAAATCAGGATCGAGTCCAGGATACAATAGTTGCTCAAGGTGCTCCGGATTGATCCTCAAGAGGGCCTGCTCTTTATTCAAGAGCCCTTCTTCGAACATTTCCACAGACGTGCGCACCATGGCCGCTGCGTTCATCTTGCCGTTACGTGTTTGCAAGCAATAGAGAACGCCGCGCTCGATGGTGAATTCGAAATCCTGGACCTCCAGATAATGCTTTTCCAGCGTGTCCCGCAGCTCCTGAAGCTGCTTATACAAATTCGGCATCTCTAGGGCCATGGCCTGAATGGGTTTCGGGGTCCGAATGCCCGCAACCACATCTTCCCCCTGGGCATTCACCAAATACTCTCCGAACATCTTGTTCTCACCGGTAGCCGGATCCCGCGTAAAGCCCACGCCGGTCCCGCTGTCATTCCCCATGTTCCCAAATACCATGGCAACAATATTGCACGCCGTTCCATTCGCTTTGTCAGGCGTGATGTTGAACTCTCTGCGGTAGTCCACTGCTCTTTTGCCCATCCACGAATTGAACACCGCTTTGATGGCTATCGTGAGCTGCTCCCACACGTCTTCCGGGAAAGGCTGGAACCGCAATTCCGCGACAACATGCCGGAAAAGTTCGCATACCTCCCTCAGATCATCCACCGTCATGTCCACGTCAGAATAAGCGCCGGATCGAACCTTCACTGCCTGCAGCGCCCTGTCGAATTCTTCATCAGGGATGCCCATGGCAACCTTGCCGAACAATTGTATAAAACGCCGCTTCGCATCATACGCAAAACGCTCATTGCCAGTTTGATTGGCCAATCCTTGAAGTGTGCTGGAGTTCAAGCCCAGGTTCAGGATGGTATCCATCATACCCGGCATCGAGAGCGCCGATCCAGATCGTACCGACACCAGAAGAGGATTGTCCGGATCACCGAACACTCTGCCGGTAGCCTTTTCCACAGCCTGGATATGCTCTCTCACCTCGTCCATCAAACCATCCGGCAACTCTCCCGTTCCCGAATCGAGGCAGGCCAAACACGCTTCAGTACTAATGACAAAACCCGGTGGAACATGGATTCCTATTTGGGTCATCTCGCACAAGCCGGCACCCTTGCCACCGAGCAACTTCTTGTTCTTGCCGTCCCCTTCGTGAAATGAGAATACGTACTTCGGGCTCATGGCACTCTCCAGTAGTTTGTTTTTGTTGACAGATAGGTATGCAACGAATAACTTTAGCAGAACTGCCGTCATGTTTCCAAACAAAAATCATCACATGAAGACTTCAAAATAGGGTGCCGCTATGGCTCAGCCGACATTAAGTCGCGAACGAATAGAGTTTCTCAAAGAAGATTACCAGAGAGGATTTATTAGATTCTGTGGGCTCCGACCCGAGAAGGTAGAGTGGGGAAGATTCGAATCCCGCGTTCACATTGTGGAGGATCATCGGCAGCAGGATGGTTTCATCCATGCCGGAGTGATGGCTACCATGGCCGACCACACCGCGGGCTACTCGGCATTCACCACGGTCCCTGAAGGATTCCAGATCCTCACCATAGAATTCAAAATCAATTTTCTCAAACCCGCGTACGGACATTCTCTCAAATGCCTCTCCCAGGTCATTCGAGAGGGTCGACAAATCATAGTAGCTGAGTCCAATGTTCTTGACGTGCGCACAGATCAGGAGGTCCTGGTGGCTAAGGCCATGGTTACTCTCATGGCGGTCAGTCAGGACCTGCTGTCAAGGCCCACCCGCGAGAAATGAGACAAACGATTGTTGATGCCAAAGGCATGTCGTGATATGTGATCTGATTGCCTTGAGCAAAACCACTTGGGAGAAAGTGCCTTGTGAGGGAACCCACCTTCTTCAGTCGCGGGGTCTACGTCAACCCGTCCGAAAAAGGACGAAAAGCCGCCCGTTTCTTTACGCTGCTCGCAGCCCTTGTTGTCCGAGACGTTACCAGCAGGTACCGGCGATCGTCCCTGGGAATGTGGTGGGCTTTTCTGCAGCCCCTCATCCTCATGCTGCTCTTCAACATGCTCCGCGGTTTCGTAAATATCCCCAGCGACGGAGTCCCATACATCCTTTTTAGTTATTCAGCTTTGGTGCCCTGGACCTTTTTCACCAACTCTGTAGCGTCATGCGGTCCAAGCATCATCACCAATGCCGAGGTGATTAAGAAAATAGCCATGCCTCGGGAAGTCTTTCCTCTGGCGGCCGTCGTAGCAACCCTTTTCGACTTTGCCATGTCGTCCATCCTCTTGGCCGGGCTTATGATATGGTTTGAAGTGCCCATCGGATGGGCTCTCTTCTGGCTCTTCCCACTGATCATTCTCATGGCCTGCACTGCCTTTGCCGTCGGGATACTCCTGGCAGGGCTGGGAACCTTCCGAAAGGATTTCATCTTTGCCACGCCGTTCCTCACACAAGCATGGCTCTTTGTGACCCCGGTCATCTATCCCCTCAGCAGCGTGCCCGAAGCATGGCGGAATATCTATATGCTCAACCCTATGGTAGGAGTCATTGAAGGGTTTCGGACCGTTGTCCTAAAGGCTGTGGCTCCCCCATGGGAGCCCATGATGTTCGCCCTAGGCATGACCAGTGTCATGCTGGCAATCTCATGGCCTGTTTTTCGAAAACTGTCGGCGTACTTCGCCGATGTACTGTGAGGCCGTACGTGTCAAATGATGTGGTGATTCGAATTGAGGGCTTGTGGAAGCGATACGGGCTTCCCATGCCAATAATCCTCAAAAAGACCGCAAGCTACCTCAAGGGGAAAGTCCCCGTATCAAGAGAATCCCTCGACAGTGGCCCATGGGCCCTGAGAGACGTGAACCTGGAAGTCCTCAAAGGCGAAACAGTCGGCATCGTCGGCAGAAACGGCGCGGGCAAGAGCACACTCCTCAAGGTCTTAGCAGGGGTAACCGCGCCCACTGCAGGCAGGGTGGAAATTCTCGG
>JAUPKT010000534.1 GCA_030837305.1 Thermodesulfobacteriota bacterium | reverse complement strand
GACGAATCCCAGCTCAATCAAACCATTCATCTCGACGACACAAAACTGTGCCTCATCTTGACAAATCTCCTGTCAAATGCCTTCAAATACAGGGAGAGGAATGTCTTCTTGACCTGTAGAACAGATAAAGAATATCTCACACTTTCTGTACGGGACGACGGCCCTGGAATACCAGCTTGTTACCACCAACAAATATTTGATCAGTATTTCCAATACTGTAAAGCAGATGAATTTCCGGTGCGAGGGCATGGACTTGGATTGGCTGGAGCCCAAGCCTTGGCTGAGGCTCTCGGCGGAAATCTTTCAATAGAAAAGACGGACTATGGTGCTGAGTTCATGGTTCGTGTCAAGTGTTCCTCCAAGCCTTGAACGTATCTCTCAAGAACCGACCCACCCGCATTATGTCAATAAGGTCGGCAGATTTGTACGCCTCTAAAGTGCTCGCCAAACCTGAAAAACCGCGAATGATGCCGATAAAATTGCTCCCCGGATTGTTGGTCCTGAGTCTCTTTGTCTGCGAACCGGCCATGGCAATTCAGTCACATCCAGCGCCCGAAGGGCTCTACGCCCATCAAGTGGCTCACGTCTGTTTCATCGTCTCCATGGGATTCCTCGCCTATTGGCTGGAAGTCAATCGCTTCACTTGCCAAAAAGGCTGGCGACATATTCAAATAGCCGCCATTCTCTTTCTGTGTTGGAACGTAATAGCCGTCTTCGGCCATTGGGTTGAAGAGAAGGTGCCTAGGGAGCTATTCGTCGGTGACCCGGATTGGTCACAGAGATTGGTCTCTGGTGACAATATATGGGCTAATTGCTTTTACGTGTTGAAATTGGACCACTTGATCTGCGTGCCCGCCATCATCTTCCTTTATATAGGCATAAAGCGCCTCTACATGGATGTTCTCCACCGTGGAAAGGCCGGCGATGGCTGATACCTACTCCCTGGCTCCGGTATGGTTTGTGGATGTCGTTGGATCCGCCCTCATGGTGGTCTTTTCGTTCCTGTCGGTGATGTATGCAAGGCGGATTGCCAAGCACGAGTCATCAGCAATCATTTGGACGTACCTCCTGTGGCTGTCAGTGGCACTGGCAGTGTTCGCTGTCTCCCGCTCCGTCGGTCACATCGCCAAGCGACTTCTCCTCCTCTTTGACATGCAGGACGTGTGGGTCAACCTCCGCCCATTCAGTGGAGCACTGAACACAGTCACCTTTGTGGTCGTGGCCGCCATTACTTTATTCTTTCAGAAAGTCCAACGAGTCAATAACGCGATACTCAGTGACAAGAGAGCCCTCGAAGATGCTGGCCGCCAAGTTCAGAGCCTCAACCGCGACCTCGAGTTACTCGTCCAACAGAGAACTGATCAATTGAGTCAATCCGAGCAGAAGTATAGAAGAGTCTTTGATGGCTCTATGGACATGATTTTTATTCTCGATCCAGCCACGAGGTTCATAGACATAAATCAGGCCGGCGTGCAAACCCTAGGTTACACCAATAAGGATCAGGTGATTGGGGCTTTAGCCCTAGAAAATTTTGTTGTTAGCCAGGAGGAGCTGGGAGCGGTACTCAATGACCTTAGAACCGCAGGATATGTAAAAGACAGAGAGTGTCGAGTAATATCAGGGGCAGGTCGGGAGATGTGTCTGTTAGTAAGCGCCACAGCTCGGCGGGATCATGAGGGAAGGATCGTAGGATACGAAGGAATTGCCAAGGACATGACCTCTCGCCGAAACATGGAGCGTCAGCTACAAATTGCGGACAAGCTCGCATCCTTGGGTCAGATTTCTACCGGCATCGCTCACGAGATTAACAATCCCCTCGGCATTATAATGGGATATACTCAACTGCTGTTAAGAAGTGCGGACAACGACTCTCAGCTACAAGATGACTTGAAAATAATTGAGAAGCATGCCAGAAACTGCAAAACCGTGGTAGAAGACCTGCTTAAGTTCGCAAGAAGTACGCGGACAAATAAGACACCTCTCGACCTCAATCAATGTTTGAAGGAAGTGGCTTCTCTCCTTGCACATCAACTCGAGTTGGACAAAATAACACTCGTGTCGCATTTTGAACCAGAAAGCATCAGTGTGGTGGGCGATCAGGCAAAACTAAAACAGGTTTTTATGAATCTGCTGGTAAATGCTAAGCAGGCTATCAAAGGACCTGGAACTATCTCCATACGATCATTCAGAGACGACAAAGAGCACATGGCAAGAGTTTTGGTGTCTGATACAGGTTGCGGAATTGCACCAGAAGCTCTGGACAAGATCTTTGACCCGTTCTTCACGACAAAATCAGTGGGAGAGGGGACAGGACTCGGTTTGTCGGTGAGCTACGGGATCGTGCAAGATCACAATGGCTACATTGACGTCGAAAGCCAACCGGGAATAGGAACAACCTTTACGGTCTCGCTGCCGCAGTGATGCCGTCTTGGTGAAAGCCCTACGATTCTGTCCTTAACTACAACTATACGGGAATACTGCATAGGTGAAACCACGATTGCTCATAATTGACGATGAGATAGACATGCTCAGACTCCTCGAGAGGAGCTTGTCCGAGGAACTCCAATGTGACGTAGAAACTGCAACAAAGGCAACCGAAGCCCTACGAATGTTGCAGAGAAACGATCACGACGTGGTACTTGCAGACATACGCATGCCGGGCATGGATGGAATGGAATTCTTGGCCCATGCTCTCGAGAATAAACCACACCTCACGATAGTGATGATGACGGCCTACGGAAGTATTGATCTTGCCGTTCAGTCCATCAAGCAGGGCGCTTACGACTTCATCTCAAAACCCTTTGAACACGAGAAACTGACCCATCTGCTAAAAAAAGCTCTCGAGAGAAGTCGACTGGTACGGGAAAATCTTGTCCTTCAGGATCGCATTAAGGAGCACGAAAGCTTTCACGAAATTGTTGGTGTGAGCCCCAAAATGAGAAAGCTGTTCGAAACCCTCAGTCTGGTGAGCAAAACAGACGTTACGATCCTCCTCACTGGAGAGTCCGGCACCGGCAAAGACATGGTCGCCAGGGCAATACACGCATTGAGCGACAGAAGAAACCGCCCGTTTGTTGCAGTTAACTGCCCAAACTTGCCCGAAAATATCTTGGAAAGCGAGTTGTTTGGGTATCGGCGCGGTGCATTTACCAATGCAACGCAGGACAAGAAAGGCCTGTTTCTGGAGGCGCAGGGAGGCACCATCTGCCTCGACGAGATCGGAGACATTCCTCTCACCCTGCAAACAAAATTACTCAGTGTACTTCAGGAAAAAGAAATACGCCCCCTTGGGCAGACCGCAAACATTAAAGTGGATGTGCGAATCATTGCCTCCACAAATCAGGATCTAGACCGCAAGATGACGGAGAACCTCTTCCGAGAGGACCTCTATTATAGATTGAATGTCGTTTCCCTCCACTTACCTCCACTGCGCGAACGACTAGAGGATATCCCAATCCTGGTAGAGCATTTTCTCGAAAGATATTGCAAGGAATTCCGTCGACCACGGAAAACCGTCACCCCTACATTGATGAACCTTTTCATGTCAAATCCCTGGAGAGGAAATGTTCGAGAATTAGAGAATATTGTGAGTCGGAGCGTTCTTTTGTCCCCGGGAGAGGTCATTCGACCGGAAGATATTGATTGGAAACCCGACACGTCTCGAAATTGTCTCGTTGCCAAAGAAGTGGAGAGGCTCTCTTACAAAGAAGCTAAGAAAAGGGTTTTGGAGAATTTCCATAGTGAATATCTGACGAGAATCCTTGCGCGTCACGATGGAAATGTTACACGGGCGGCAAAGGACTGCGGACTCGAACGACAGGCCCTTCAACAGGTTCTGAGGCGATATGGAATAAGTCCCAAGGACAGTGGGCAGTTGGAGTGCTAACCGGACACAAGTGCAATAGAGTTATTGCAGTGCAAGCGTTTGAGCAAAATGGCGTATCGCATCGTTTTCACATGTGAATCTCCGGAGAAAGCCACGCAAGGGGCAATCGTTTCGTGGCACCCTGCAAGACCGCATTGTATTATTAGTACCCCAACTCCAATTTCCGCTTCATAAATACATTATTATATCAAAGAGTTAGCTCAACCCAATGCCTGTCGTAAAGTTTGGCATCATCTTTGCGTCGAAGTATGCAACTTTTGCCATCGGCCGAAGGTGATTTCTCGGGCCGGCAAAATCCTGATGTGGTTGTTTCATAGAATCCTTGATATTGCGCCCGAGAGGCGCCTGCCACCAAGAATCAGAAGCTCTCGTGGGGTCCTTGCCCGAGATCTCATGAGTCCCCTGGCTTGGTAACCCGATAACAATGGATGGTTCACGTGGCACGAATATTAGTAGTGGATGCCGACGCAGATTCCCGACTGATGGTGACAAGATTCTTGAAGCTACATGATCACAAAGTCTCAGAGTATGCAGCATTAGAACACGTACCATCTGCCGCAGGTGCGGACGCCTTTGAGGTAGCCGTGATCAATCAGGCTCCCGGCAGGACCAACGTGGACGAATTGGTCAAGAAGATAATGCAGGAAAACAACGACATCAAGGTCATCGCCATCACCGATGCAACACCGAACGTTGTGAACGGAAGCCCTGTCGGTCATGAATTCATTTTTAGACCGGCTGAATTGGCGACGATAGAAAATACTATAAGGAAAGTCCTCGGATTGCCGT
>JAUPKT010000533.1 GCA_030837305.1 Thermodesulfobacteriota bacterium | reverse complement strand
CACCCTTTTACCGGACCTCCGACTCAGTTGCACGGGTTTAGGGTTTCCCCCGCTTACGTAGGGTGTGTTCGGCTACAGGTATGGGGTTGGGATGTAAATAGCCGGTATGTAGTTCCTCCTGCCCATGGATTCGATCCAGGTAAGCTGCAACTTCCCCTTGGGCTTACCTATCGTAGGCCACGCCAATGATGGCAAACTGCCTGTAATCCCATGGGTTTCTTTTGAGGCCTCAACCTTCAACAAAGGCTTGGTGCGCACCTGCCGGCGAACCTACGGCCGACTTCCTTCGCTGGTCAAGGGTGCGGCTGACCCAGGCTGGACTTGCTGATGAGCGACCTCGAACTTTGAATCCGGAAGCGATGGAAGGAACGTGACACGGGAAAAGTCGAATCGATTGTAGTTTCCCAAGGCGTCGTAGATGATAGCTCTCCTAACGGTGTATGACTGTCCGTCGATTCCGAGTAATATCCTAAAGGTACCCTCTCTATTCTTCTTGTCCATCAATTCAATGAAAATGAGGTTCTCGGAGGCGTCAACGGATCTTTCCGGAAAATTCATTTGGAAATTCTTATCCAGACTGCCAATGTCAGCAAAGAATCCGAAGAAGTGTTCCACATTCAGTTCAGGGGGGACGTCCCCACTGACGACACTGCCATCTTGCGGAAAATACACTGTGTAAGCTTTTCCATTGATGATGACTTTCTGTTTCTCCGGGGCGTTCACATCGAGGGCTATGCTCGAAGGACGTCGAACAAACATCGTACCCTGAAACTTGTCCCTCATGTCCATGGACACGTTGACGGTGAGCTGATCAAAATCGGCTTTGAAACAGCAGTGTTTTGAGTAAACAGTCCTCAGTCGGGAAACAACGTCGTCGAGGCTTAGTCCGACATTTTGGCATGAGCCATTCGTAGGAAAGACCGCTGCGATGCAAACGAGCACCAATGCAAAGCCGTATTTCCGATCTGAAGATTGTAATTGTACTGGGTGTGTGTTCATAAAGGCCTCACGGATTTCGAGCCGTAACTGTCGAGAACTATATCTTTCAGCAATGCCGTCGCATTTTCCTACTGAGCTTCCAACGTTTTCAAGTGTTTCGGTTTTCACGATTCATCAGAGCAACAAGTGTCCGGGCTAAAACCGGTATGCTATAATTATCCGCTGGTACTGGTATCCCTTGCTTCTGCAGGTCGTGGATCAATAAAGCAATCTCGGGCAGTAGGAGTCTCATATTTGGGTCGTTTCCTATGATGTTGCAAACTTCTGCAGGAGTTCCATGGGCGGCCAGGCATCCTTGATGAAGGACCAAGATTTTGTCAACATCGGACAAGAATGGGTCCATATTATGCGATACCAGGATAACTGTTTGTCGTTTATGAGTTTTCATGCGTCTTATGAGCGTCACTAGTTTGGTAACGGATTCCGGCCCTAATCCCACTGTGGGTTCGTCCAATATCAGAACCTCAGGTTGATTAGCAAGGACTCCCGCGATTGCCGTAAGTCGCATCTCTCCTTTGGACAAAGTCCATGGAGATCTCTCGGCCAAGGTCTCTATGTCCAATCCGACGAGGTCCGACGCCTGCCGGACGCGTTCCTGAATGATCGCGTCGGGCAGGTCTGAGAATAGTTTCAAGACAAATGAGATGTCTCTAAAAACGGTTTTCTCAAAGACCTGTCTTTCCGGTTGTTGGAACACAAGCCCGACTTTTCTTCGGAGACCGGCCTTGAAAGTTCGAATGTCTCGACCTGCCATCAGCACCCGTCCCGCCGTGGGGGTCAACAAACCATTGAGGATTTTAAGCAGTGTTGTTTTCCCGGATGCTGCGGCTCCGAGTATACCAAGGATGGTACCGGAAGGAATGTCAAACGATATGTTTCTAAGTGCTTGAACCTCCAAGGGGGTACCGGGATTGTAGACATAATCGAGGTCTTCGATGACTATTTCCATGTCTGGCTGTCTTTTACCTTCCATGAAGTACCCGAGGATCCGTCTTCAAGTACGATGCCTTGTGATGCAAGCTCGTCACGGATTTCATCGGCCCTCTTGAAGTCTTTTCTTTTCCGAGCAGCAGACCGCTCTTCAATCATGTTTTCAATTTCTTCCGCCGTAATACTTAATTGATCAGCCCCTGCCCTTCTCGCTACCTGGAGGAAAGCGAGCGGTTCGTTCTTCAGAATGCCCAGCACATTTGCAGAGACGTGCAGTATGACGCTTCGTACATCATCCAGTAACACTTTATTTGGACACACCTCCGGGTTGTTCCTGGCATCTGCCGCAATTCTGTTGATCGCCCTGGAAGCATCAAAAAGCAAAGCGAGACATCTTGGGGTATTGAAGTCGTCGTCCATGGCATCACAGAATTTTTCCCTCAGACCACTGAGTTCCTCGGGCAATGTCTCTGCTTCGCCGCCCGCTCCAAGGGAGCTGAGAGCAGCGAGGCCGCTGTACAGTCGTTCGAGACCCACAGCGGCCTCCCTAATCGACAGGTCACTGTAGTCCAGGGGGCTTCGATAATGACTGGACAGGAGAAACAGACGCAGGACTTCGGGGTGAACCGTCTTCAGGATGTCTCGAATGTTAAGGACATTTCCCAGTGACTTGGACATCTTTTCCTGACGAATGTTTACAAAACCATTATGAACCCAATACCTGGCAAATTGCGGGCCCGCAACCGCTTCCGACTGGGCTATTTCATTCTCGTGATGGGGAAAGGTAAGGTCCGCGCCTCCTCCGTGAATATCCAGATGATCGCCCAAGAGATGCATGCTCATTGCGGAGCACTCTATGTGCCATCCCGGTCGCCCCGGTCCCCAAGGGCTCTCCCAGGAGGGCTCGTTGGGCTTGGATGCCTTCCATAGAGCAAAATCCAGGGGGTTGCGCTTTTTTTCGTCCACTTC
>JAUPKT010000062.1 GCA_030837305.1 Thermodesulfobacteriota bacterium | reverse complement strand
CCAATTTCCCGAAATCGTTCCTCCGGTGGTCCAAGTGCAGGCGTCGTATCCCGGGGCTGACCCTCAGGTAATAGCCGATACGGTGGCAGCTCCCATAGAGCAGCAAGTCAACGGCGTTGACAACATGCTCTACATGTCGAGCCAAAGCGCTGCTGACGGTTCCTACAATCTCAACGTCACATTTGAATTGGGAACCAACATAGACATGAACACGGTACTGACTCAGAATCGTGTGTCAGCGGCCTTGGCACAATTACCGGAAGACGTCCAGCGGCTCGGCGTAACAACAAAAAAGGTCTCGTCCGCCCTTGTTCTCCTTTTGAGCGTATATTCCCCGGAAGGAAAGTTTGACGACCTTTTTATCACCAACTACGTGACCATCAACATGAAGGACACGTTGAACAGAATACCCGGGGTGGGTGCTATTACCTTGTATCCTGCCATGGACTACTCCATGAGATTATGGCTCGACCCGGAAAAACTGAAGGCGAGAAATATCACTGTTGAGGATGTCGTCAACGCATTGCGGCAGCAAAACGTCCAGGTAGCCGCGGGTCAGCTTGGCCAGCCGCCGGTCCCGAACAACCAGACCTATCAGCTCAATGTCAACACGCTCGGTCGTCTGCAGACCGTCGAAGAATTTGAAGACATCATCATCAAGACCGGCGAGGGCACCCGTGCTATTCGCGTCAGAGACATGGGAAAAGTGGAACTCGGTGGGAAAGCGTACGATTTCGAGTCTCTGTTCCAGGGGAAACCTGCCTGCACTATGGTGGTTTTCCAGTCCCCCGGCTCCAACGCCATGCAGGTAACGAAACAGTTCCTCCAAACATTGCAGGAGCTGGAAAAAGACTTCCCTCCGGGAATGGAATGTCGGGTCATTTACAAGATTGCCGATTTTGTGAGTGCCTCGATCCATGAAGTTATTGAAACACTGTTCATAGCTTTCGGGCTCGTAGTAATCGTCGTTTTCATCTTCCTCCAGAACTGGCGGGCAACCCTTATCCCGTTGATCACTATCCCGGTCTCCATAATCGGTACCTTCGCAGTCATGTCTCTGGTGGGGTTTTCCATCAACTTGGTGACGCTTTTTGGGTTGATCCTTACCATTGGTTTGGTGGTGGATGATGCAATTGTCGTAGTGGAGAACGTTGAGCGCATCATGGCGGAATACGGATTGAAAGCCAAAGAAGCCGCCATCAAGTCAATGGAGGAAGTAAGCGGGGCGGTCATTGGCACCACCCTGGTCCTCATGGCGGTTTTTATTCCTCCGGCGTTCATGGGCGGCATCACTGGGCAAATTTTTCGGCAGTTTTCCCTCACCATAGCCATTGCGATGTTTTTCAGTGCCGTAAACGCTCTGACGTTGAGCCCCGCTCTCTGCGCGATCCTATTGAGACCTCGCGATCAATCCACCAATGTCTTTTTTAGAACCTTCAACAATTCATTTTCCCGCGCCACGAATTTTTATACCAAGGTCGTATCCCGAGGCGTCCGCCGCATTGCCGTCATGATGATCATATTCCTTGGGCTCATCGTGCCCACGTGGCTTGCATATCAGCAAATCCCCAGCGGATTCTTGCCCCTGGAGGACGACGGACTCATCATCGTCAATGTTCAGATGCCCGATGGGGCCGCCCTCGGCAGGACGTACGAGGTCGTTCAGAGAGCAGGGAAAATTATTCAAGAAACAGAAGGTGTTATGGTATGGGGTGCCCAGGTCGGCTGGTCGATGATAGACGCGTCACGATCAAATCTTGCCACGATCTTCGTTGCCCTGAAGCCCTGAGATGACAGAATCCCGCATGGTCGAACGCGTGATGTGATCATGGGAGAACTTGCCGCAAAGTTTCGCACTATATACGACGGCACAATTTTCCCTTACACGCTGCCTCCCATCATCGGCTTAGGCACTGGCGGAGGCTTCGAAATGCAACTTCTCGATAGAGGGAATCTTGGTTTTCAGGCTCTGGAACAGGCGGGCACTGAATTGGCCCTGGCTGCAAACAGACAGCCGGAACTTTCGTCTGTTGTCTCGACATTTCGCGCCACCTATCCGAATGTCTTCCTCGACATAGATCGCACAAAAGTTCTCACGATGAATATTCCCATCCAAAGTGTCTTCAACACCCTGCAGACATATCTTGGATCAACCTATGTGAACGACTTCAACAAATTCAGCAGAACATGGCAGGTGAGGGCTCAGGCAGAGAGCAGTTTCCGGAGGTTCCCGGAGGATGTTTCCCAGCTGTTCGTGAGGAGCGCAGACGGGAAGATGATCCCCCTGGGTACTCTGATGAGTGTCAGGTATGACGTGGGCCCCATGCGAGTGGACAGATACAACCTGTTCCCAACAGTGAGAGTCATGGGTGAAAACGCCCCTGGTTACAGTTCCGGGCAGGCCATTTCGCTCATGGAGCAATTGGCCCACAAGGTTCTCCCCTTCGGTATTTCTTATGACTGGACAAACATGGCCTTCCAGGAAAAGAGGGCCGCAGGGTCAGGTGCAATTGTGTTCGTAGCGGCCGTCATCATGGTCGTATTGATTCT
>JAUPKT010000532.1 GCA_030837305.1 Thermodesulfobacteriota bacterium | reverse complement strand
GCTCTTTCAAACCATCGAGGTTATAACGACTTCACAGCGGGGTGTAGCGCAGCCTGGTTAGCGCGCGTGCCTTGGGAGCACGAGGCCGCCGGTTCAAATCCGGCCACCCCGACCACGTTCCACCAAAATGTCGCAATGGCTTGCCGTACTTGGCTGGATTCATCCTTTCCGTTCATATGCTTTTCCATGCTCTGATTATGACAGCAGACAAAAGAACATGAGGCAATGTCAATACCGGTTACTATTTCCAGAATCAGTCACGCGAATCGGGCATTAGTCCACACAACTACTACCTAGGAACTGGTCCTATGCCTTGTTTTCGCCTTATACGAGAATGCCGAAGAACAACCTTTACCGCACTGTTTGCTCTTCTTCTTATTCTTGCCTCGGGTCGTCATGATGGTGCAAGGGCATCCACCGACTTCATCATTCTGTATATGAATGATCCCCACGCCCATTACGCACCCTATTCGGTCCAGGGCATGAAAGGTTTATCTGGAGGTTTTGCCAAAGCCCAGACTGTCTTTCTTGAGGAACAAGCATTGGCTCGCACGGAAGGCTCCCGGGTCATCACTCTCATGGCCGGGGATCTCCTCATGGGCACACCCTTCTCAACCGTTTTCAAGGGTGAACTGGGAGCCAACCTCATGAACAAAATGGCATTCAATGCCATGGTTGTGGGAAACCACGAATTCGATTACGGGGATGCAAATCTGAGAAATAACGTGAAAGCATCCATGCGATTTCCTCTAATCAGTGGGAATATAAAGAACACCAAGGGAGAATATGTCTTTCAGAGATCTCTTGAAGTTGATTCTCCTACATCTCAGTCCAAGGTAGTGATCATAGGTCTCACAACTCCTGAGACCCCTATCATTTCGATGCCCCAGAATGTCCAAGGGCTGATCTTTGAAGATCCTGTGGAAACAGCCAAACAACTCGCAAAGAATCTTCGATCAGAAGATTTTGTCATAGCTCTCACTCACCTTGGCGTGAAAGAAGACATGAGACTGGCAGAGGCTTGCCCTTTTATAGATGTCATCATCGGGGGCCATTCCCATACGGCACTCTTTGAACCACTGGTGGTAAATGATGTCATCATTTGCCAGGCCGGGGCATACGCCGAGTATGTCGGAAGACTGAAAGTCACGGTGGATAACGGTAAGGCGACAAAATACCATGGGAA
This sequence comes from Thermodesulfobacteriota bacterium, assembly GCA_030837305.1. Classification (GTDB taxonomy): domain Bacteria; phylum Desulfobacterota; class Desulfomonilia; order Desulfomonilales; family Desulfomonilaceae; genus JAUPKT01. The sequence goes on along the minus strand of JAUPKT010000532.1, from coordinate 3,328 downwards.
ACTCATACATCTCACTCCGGATGTGGCTGAAGACGAGAATGTTAAGTCAATTATCCAAGAATTTTCCAGTCGTATGGACAGCGCTTTGAAAAAGCCCATCGGGCGAACAGATGTTTTTCTCCAGGGAGGGAGATCGCTCGTGAGGTCCGATCGGGCATCCAATTTGGGACGCCTCGTCGCATACGTTATGGCCGAAAATGCTCGTGCTGAAGTGGGATTGGTCAATGCGGGAGCTATCAGGTCGAGTATTCAGGAAGGAGCCATAACCCGGGAGAACATTTACACCGCCCTGCCTTTTCCCAACACCATCGTAAAAATGGCTATGCGTGGTAGCGACATAGCAGCAATACTCCAACGGAGCCTCGACCTGGATGAAGGCAGTGGAGGAAAACTCCAATCATTCGGCATAGAGTATTCTGATTCTTCAGATCGGAAGATAATAAGGAAGATCGGAACTCGAGAGTTCGATCCCCAAAGTACTTACTCCTTGGCCATCAACGATTTCCTCGCGGCAGGGGGCGATGGGTATAATGCTCTCCAAGACTTTGGAAAGGATGTCATTGATTCGTATGATCTCATTAGTGATCTCTTCATCCAATTTATTCTGAAGCACAGGGTTATTGGTGAAGAGTTGCTGCACAGAGTGTTGGGTGATCCTCCGAAACTTTCCGACCAATGAATATGCCGTTCAAAGCCTTCATGATCATCATGTCATCACGGCTTCTTTTTCGGATTCTGCTTCGGGCTTAATGCCTCAATCTCCTTTTTCCGCTCCTCAATCCTCTCACAGACAGTCTGCTCAAATCCGCGACGGGTGGGAAAATAAAATCGTTTCTTCCTGAGACCCTCAGGAAAGTGCTCCTGATCCACCACGGCATTTTGGAAATCGTGAGCATACTGGTAGCCGCTGCCATATCCGAAATCTTTCATGAGTTTGGTTGGGGCGTTTCGCAGGTGCAGGGGCACCGGCAAATGTCCTGTTTGTGCAATCTCTTCTTTGACAGAGATATAGGCGCTTTCCAACGCATTTGATTTTGGGGCGGTAGCAAGAAACACTACTACTTGGGCCAATGCTAAAGCACATTCGGGCATGCCCACAAAATGACACGCCTGGTAGGCGGCAACAGTCTGTTCTAGAGCTGCCGGGGAAGCTAAGCCAACGTCCTCACTGGCAAATCGGATGAGCCGACGAGCTATATAGAGAGGGTCCTCACCGGCCTGAAGCATTCGGCCCAGCCAGTAGAGGCCTGCGTCCGGGTCACTGTCTCTGAGCGACTTGTGCAAGGCACTGATTAAGTTGTAATGCTGCTCTCCCTGCTTGTCGTATAACAGATAACTCTTTTGAGCAGCATCCAAAATAATGTTCTCGTCTATGATCGTCGTCGCCTCGGCCGCTGCGTTTCCGGCTATCTCGAGAATGTTCAATGCACAGCGAGCATCGCCGCCTGATAGAGAGGCTATCAGTCCCAGCACGGCATCATCCCACGTCAGGGATCGTCCACCAAGTCCCTTTGACGGGTCTCGCAAGGCTTTGGTTAGTATCGCCTTGATCGCATCTATGCTCAGTGCCTCCAGAGCGAAAACCCGTAGCCGGCTCAGGAGAGCGGCGTTCACCTCAAAGCTGGGATTTTCCGTTGTAGCACCAATTAATATGAGAGTGCCGTCCTCGACATAAGGCAGTAAGGAATCTTGTTGGCTACGGTTGAACCGATGAACCTCGTCCAAGAAGAGGATCGTTCCGGAATGTCCATATTTCAGATCTTCGCCGGCTTTCTTGGCCAACTGTTTAATTTCTTTAACGCCCACAGCCACGGCCGACATGGGTACGAAATTGCAGCGGCATTTCTTGGCTATGATACGTGCCAAGGTGGTCTTTCCCGTTCCCGGCGGGCCCCAAAAAAGCATGGAAAAAATGCGGCCTCCCTCTATGGCCTTTCGTAGGACCTTATTGGGTCCCAGGATCGCTTCTTGACCGAAGAAATCCCCCAGGTCATCCGGCCTCATTCTGTCGGCAAGGGGTTTGTTCGAATCATCCGAGTTGACAGCATCGAAAAGATCAGTCATCAACTATCGCCCCGATATTATGTTCTCAGAATACTGGCGAAGACCCGCCGGCCATACTCCGAAAGTTGTGCGAGGTCTCAGCCTTCAGTTGTCCAGGTGTTTCCATTGGGTGATCGCCTCTTGGCGAAGAGAATATCAGACAAGGCATGTCTCATCAAATGTCGCGGCCCGGGAACGTTTTCTAAGGCGATTTTTGGGACTTATACTGGATTTTTGGTCCTATTCGTGGTACGTAGTTCAGTGGCTTCCAACTTGCATGCAATACGAGGACGGGATGCATCGCGTAGGGCTGGTAATAAAAAGGGGCGAGGCCCAAGCTTTCGCACTTGGCCAAAAGATAGTCGAGTTTCTTAACCAGTCAGGTAGAACCGTACTGCTGGAAAAAATATTTGCTGATGGTTCGCAAAACTGGAGCGTACAATTCTCGGATAGAATAGCTGATGATGCCGATCTGTTGGTTGTCTTGGGGGGTGACGGAACTATGCTGCGGGCAGCTGCACTGTTAAACGACAAACCCACCCCTGTGCTTGGGATCAACTTGGGAAGGGTCGGTTTCATGGCAGATATCCCGCCCCATGAAGCGTTGAGAGAACTCCAGGCGACTCTCGATGGAAGCGCCTTGTTTGTCGAGAGGATGCTCCTGGAAGTTTCTGTCCCCCATTGTAAGACGGCGAAGGTGCTCAATGATGTGGTCATTCATTGGGGTGGAATTGCCCGTCTTATCGACATAGGTGTTCGCATTGGTGCGGCCAAGGAGATCGAGCTTCGCGCCGATGGCTTAATCGTTTCAACCCCTACCGGGTCCAGTGCGTATTCATTCGCGGCAAATGGTCCCCTTATGCATCCGGATATACAGGGAGTTATCCTGACTCCGATTTGTCCCTATGCCGGGTTAAAAAGACCTCTCATTGTGCCCCCAGATTTCACCATAGATCTGGTCCTGATTAAGGGAGAACGGTTCAACTTGACTCTGGACGGCCACACCACAATAGACCTTGGGCAGGGAGCATCTATAAGGATCCGGAAGGCTCCGGTGCCGTTCGTCATGGTGCAGCGTCGCGGCCACAATTACATTGATTTGCTTAGAGAAAAACTCAAGCTGGAATAGGGGGCAAAAGGGGGTAGCAAACGCTCACGGGTGATGAGCACGATTGAAGCATCATGGAGAGTATTTCGAGGATACGCCCGTTACAATGAATCGTGAAGGACTACAAAGGTTTTTCGAGGCCCTGGGGCATGGGCGGGACAGTGTTGGAGGCGCTTT
>JAUPKT010000531.1 GCA_030837305.1 Thermodesulfobacteriota bacterium | reverse complement strand
TTTCCAACTCTATCTGTGTTTTCTGCACGGTCTCAAAGTTTTCCGAGAGATATATTCGTGTTGCCCCGCTGGCGATAACTTCCACAAAACACTCACAATTAGGCGGAACTCCCACGATGGTAAAATTACCCTCCTGATCCGTAACACTCTCTCCGGAATAATCACCGAGGCGAGATAAGCATCTGACCGTGGTATTGGCGAAAGGCTGTGCCGTCCCTTTCGTTCGGACTACTCCTTTCACCACGCACCCATCAGGAATCATTCTAAAATTCAGGCCCTCCACCTTGCCCGCCTCCATCTGCAGAGAAATAGCCTCAGCCCCCTCCATGATCATGCCGCGTTTGTATGCCTTTAAGAGGTACCTGCCAGGCTCACCTGCTATCACCTTGTACTCGCCGGTGTCAGGCAAAGTCCTACATGACTGCCCGTGACGATCTCCCTCTAGATCGGTAAGGTAGACCAATACTGAAGGAAGCCCCTTCCCATCAACACCCCTCACAAACCCCGAAACCGTAAGCTGCTGATGGTCGCGCCTTTCTATCTCTTCGGGGGTTGGAAAATCCACAGCAGACGAGAACCTGAAATCAACCAATTTCTGACTTTTACTCAAAGGCTGTTGATTTTTCCCTTTGTCATCGGTCATGGCACCGCGAATTTCTGAGAAGTCGGGAAGTGGATGATTGATGCCGTCTAGAGGTGTAGGCATTGAAGTCACAGAATTAAGGGAGTCCGCAGGGGTGCTCATCCGAGGCGCACCGACCACTTCACTTGGCACCACCGCTTCTATACCCATTCTGAACGAACGACGCTTTTTCTCGTCCCCAACAGCCGGCTTTCTCAGTTTTCGAGGACGATTCCTTCTCTCATAGTTCAGAGAAGAGACTCCCGAAAATGCATCTTTGAGCGAGCCCCAAAACGATATCGCGCCAATGCGCTGAACGGAATGTTTGGACTGAAACCATATGTTGATCACTGAAAGCGCAAGAATCAAGAAGCAAATAACATACGCCAAAGGGTGCAAGTGAGTCATACTGTAAAGCCAGCCCGATCGATCTTCTCCCGGAATTGATTGGCCGCACCAACCAAGAGAAGCAAAAAGGAAGAGGAAAGAAACCATGGAAATGCGTATCAAGCCCTGTAATAAAGGAGACTCCGCACGCTTCATTTCGCTGTACTCGCTTCCTGTTCCATGCCGGAAGATGTTTCTCCCCTGCATGACTAAATCATGCTCATGCAAACCCTAGGGGCATTTTCGTCAAGAATTGCCGATTCGAGGCGGAAAACCCCGGTGTGCAGCCGCAGTGTTTCCGGTTCCCTCTGTAGCATCGAGGGATATCGAAGTAAACAAAAAACGCCATCTTGGAATTCCTTAAATGAAATGCCCCTCCGTCCATAAATGAAAAGGAGGGAGAGGCTTTCAAAAAAAAAGAAAGAACAGTTATTTCGATTGAGCGGCTGCTTTCTCCTTGAGTGTCATCGCTGCTTTAAGTACCTCTTCTGCCGGGATGTTTTTCTCTTTGGCGCGCGATATGTATTCCTTAACTTGCGGCTCGACTTTGGCCTTCCATTTTGCCAGTTCTTCGGGGCTCAGTGATATGAATTCTACATTATGTTCTTTCTTAGCCCATTCAACGGCCTCCTTGGCATGATTGTCCGCATACTTGCCCGTCCACTGGGCCTGTTCGCGGCTTAGTTCGTCAAAGACTTTCTTAACATCATCAGGCAAAGAGTCCCATTTCTGTTTGTTCATGACCACGGCAAACGGTACAACCCAAAGATCCGTAAAGGTGCAAAACTTACAATACTCGGCAAATTTCATGTCCTTCATGACCTCGAGTGAACTCACCAGTCCCTGTACCACGCCTTTCTGAAGTGCTTCAGGAACTGCCGACATTGGCATGCCTTCAGGTGCAGCACCCAACAATTTCATAATGTCGACACCGGTACCCGCGGCCCTTAACTTAAGGCCCTGGAGATCTTCAATATTTTTCACAGGCTTTTGGGACATGATATTGGCTGGTGGACAGGTGAACATGGTAAGCACTTTGACGTCCTTGAACGCTTCCGGTTTGAATTGCTCATACAGGTCCCACATCACTACGCTGGCAGTCTCACCGCTTGAAAACAGGAAAGGCAAATCCATGACCTCGAAGAGCAAGAAACGACCAGGCTGATATGCCGTAGCGAGACAACCGATATCGGCAACACCTTTCAGGACACCGTCAAACATGTTCTTGGCGCCAAGAAGTGTCCCGCCGGGAAACGTCTTAACATCGACTTTTCCTTTTGTTCTTTCCTTGACTTCCTTGGCCCATCTCTCCATCTGGACGCACGGAAAAGTCGGTGCAGGCGGAAAGTTTGCATACGTGAGAGTTATTGTTTCTGCAACAGCGGTGGCAGGCGTTCCCCATGCCATCAGGCCTATGACGAGACCAAACAAACCGACTGTCAACATCCCCCAAATTCCTTTTAGAACCTTTTTCTGCATCGTAAGCTCCTCCTGATGATGGATTGATACGGGGCGAATGGAAAGGGTTGCACGATTGAACAGGTGTTCAACACCGAAAAACTACAGGAGTTGCCGAGAAATTGTCAATGCTCTTATGGCGTCTCGCCACATAAAAAGCTCATATTTAACATTAAGAAATATATAAAGCATATCGATATAGCTTAAAAAAGTGTTGCATAAAATAGAGTTTATGATATGAGGAGTTCGGCACATGGAGACAGCACGTCTCACATTTCAGGAAATGAGGAGTTCACGTATGAAAAAAGTATTTTTACTTACGACAATCGTTTCGGTCTTTGCCGCTGTATCTTGCTTGAATAGTTTTGCCGAAGATCTTTCAAGCCAGGTCCTGGGTTTAGAACAAAAGGCCCAGAGAATCCAGACACAAATCAACCAGGCAAAGCAGCAACACTCCACAGCTACCGATCAGCAGGTCAACATGCTCAAGAATTCCGTTGACGGCTTGATCAATCAGAGGGTTCAACTCGACGCGCAAATTGCCCGTATAGAGGGCCAGATGGACCAAATCAAGAGTTCAGCCCAGTCCAACCTCGATCGACAAATTGCCCAATATGATAAAGAACTCAGCAGTGTGACTCAGGAGTTGGTCTCTCTGATGGCGAAACAGGCAGCAGCAGCAGCGCAGCAAAAGGCAGCAGCGTCTGCGCAGCCGGCCCAAGGGAACCCAGTTGCACAAACCGCAGCAACACCTGCTGCGAAATAGATGATTGGCTACAGAGCCTGCTCTCACTGACGTTTTCCAAAGGGTGAGCCGTCTGAGAGCAGGCGTTCTTTCGTACAGAAAATCTCCGTATTAGACGTCCTAAATGGCTCACAAAAGCTAATTTAATACAATAAGAATAAAGTAAGTAATGCTCAAAAGAAGTAATTTAATATCTTAAAATAATTGATTATTACAGTAACATAAGATATAATACGCCATGGTTTATCTTGCGTGAGGTTTCCCCGACAAAAAATGAACTCTGGTGCAAAATACCTAGCTGTCCTCCTGTTGCCGCTGGTGGTTTCCTGTTCTTCCACGAACGGTTTGCTTAAACGCAGCGTGGCAGTGCACTCCGATCAGAAACCGGTCAATCAGCTTACCCAGTTCGTTCAGAATTCAGAGGACGGGGAAGACGGCGCGTTTCATATTGTGGGATCCGGCGAAACCCTCCAGCACATTTGCGACGTATACGGACTGGATATTGCGAAAGTCGCAAAAATCAACAGAATCATGCCCCCGTACAGTCTCAAGAACGGGGAAACGATTTTTCTACCGGCCATGGCCCTGTTAAACGATGAAGGTTTGAAAAAGAGACATGCAACCGGATCCTATGACAAGCCCGCGGGGTCAACAGGCAAAAAGAATAGTGCGGCAAGCCTGGGCAGTACCCTCAAAGGAGTTAGAGATCCTTCAGTTCCGGAACTCTTGTTTCCCGTGCCCAACGGCACGGTATCATCACCGTTTGGATATCGATGGGGTAGATTCCACAAAGGTCTCGATATTGCCGCACCCATTGGAAGCCCGGTACTCGCCGGCGCGGAAGGCCGGGTCCTATTCATAGGCAGCCGCAAGGGGTTCCGAAGATACGGCAATACTGTCCTCCTTGATCATGGGAGGGGCGTTTACACCTACTATGCCCACTTGAACGACATACTAGTGAAGAAAAATCAGAAGGTGAGACGCGGTCAAAAAATTGCGTCTGTCGGAAATACAGGACGCTCAACCGGTCCCCATCTCCATCTCGAAGTGCGTGTCATCAACACGATGTATAATCCATTGGCATATTTCTCCCCCTCGGATCTCTCCGGCACCAGAGTTGCCAGGCGTTTCACGAACTCTCCTATGGGCCCTGTTCGTGCACAGTGGGGAATCCCTGACCTTCTGACGGCCAATCAATAAACAGGAAAAAGGTTAATGGATTGCGGAGTTGGGGCGAGGTATGACTCTCACCTACCAGAGGCAATACTCTTCATACATGGCGAATGACGCCTGTCCGAGAGAGGAATAAAAAAAGGAATAGTGTCTTTGGATATGGAGGGGCTTGCGGGACTGACAAATGATCATGAACCCCATGTTATTTCCTTGACATAAATACAGCACAACTTTACACTAAAACGACACGCATCCCTATGCAAGGCATCCTTTCGGGATTGTCGAATCTCAGAACAATAATAGTAAACCCGGCAAGGTGAGCTGCCTCATCTGGGGAGCAGATTTTTTTCAAAGGCATCACGTTCAAGGAGGACGAGCAATGGCGCGAACCAAATTGGTTAGCCCCCACGGCGGCGGAGGATTGAAGCCCTTGATGCTCAAGGGCGACGCATTAAAAGAGGAGATCAAGAGAGCTGCATCATTACCGAAACTTAATATCACCTCACGAGAGTCCGGCGACCTTCTCATGATGGGTTGTGGTGCATTTACTCCTTTGGAAGGCTTCATGACTCATGCCGACTGGAAGGGTGTATGCGACGGTTACAAAATGGCAAACGGCCTTTTTTGGCCCATACCCATCACGGTTTCCACCGATGACGAGGCGGTAAAAGTTGGAGATGAGATAGCCCTTATCGATTCCGACTCAGGTGACCTTATGGCCACCATGAAAGTAACGGAGAAAT
>JAUPKT010000530.1 GCA_030837305.1 Thermodesulfobacteriota bacterium | reverse complement strand
TATCCAGGAAAATAAGGTTTGCATCGCCGGCATGAAGGAAATCGTGCGAGATGAGGTCAAGTTTGCTCCTAATGAGATCAACCAGGCGGATATCCAGGTCGCAGCCCGTATCGGCTATTTTTCTGAACGCAAGCAACAACTCGTTCGGATCATGTCCGAACCGATAGTGGTAGTAGTGGTTGACCCCTCCTGCGCCGATGAAAAAGTTATTGTCGAGCCTAAGGCGTTTTGTATCGGAAGATGGTTTTTGCCTAAGGAACAGTCTGGCCTTTGCCCTGACCCTTCGGCCAAAAAAATCCAAATGCGACGCATGGCGATAATATTCTCTCATGAAGCTTTCTACGCCACGTCTTCCTGGAGTGTCTTGGAAGCCCATTTGATTAGCGAGTTGCGACTGCGCATCAAACTTCAGGCGGTCGTCTCTTCTTCCGGCTAGGAAATGCAGCCCTGCTCGTAGCTCTGCCAAGAAAGCCATCCCCGCCCGGACTTCCTCCACCGCCTTTTGATCGCAGACTCCTGCAATGGCCAAGTCTTCCAGACTCGAGCAGCCGAAGATGAGTTTCCCAAGCCACGTGATCAGTTGAATGTACCTGAGAGAACCAGGTCCTTCCTTCAGGTGTGGTTCCAGGAGATAGATTGTCTGTCCAAACTTGCTTGATGATTTGAGTATCTCGCTTTCGATCTTGAAATACAGTTCAAAGGGATCCGCTTCATTGACGAGGTTTTTCACCTGTATGAGCAATTGGCGGAAAAGTCTGTCCGATCCCCAAACCAATCGAATGTCCAGTAATGACGTAAGGACCGCCAGATCATTGTCTCCCTCTTGACGGCACTCTGGGATAGTGCGAACGGAGTGGCCGAATTCAATACGGGAATCCCAGAGGAGGTACAGTATGCTCCTGATTCCTCTGTACAGGCCTTCCGGGGCGTCCTCTATCCTTAAGAACATGAGGTCTATGTCGGAGTACGGACTCATCTCCTTGCGACCGTAACCACCCAAACCCAGTATTGCCACCTCGTCTCGCCAATACCCCAGAAAGTGATCGCCCAAATGGCAGAGCATTTCATCGAACACTTCATGCATCTGGAAATTGGCCAGGTCTGATCGCCGATCTTCCCGGAACGATTCCGCGCCTTCCCTGATCCTTTGGATTTGAGTTCCCCTGTTGTGGTCAGAAAATATGAATCTCATCGTAGGTCCATTCTGGATAGCCCCGTTGATATTTGTGGATACCCGGTTGAGCGAAGCGTATCGCGCTCATGGTCTTGCCAGATATAATAATTTCCTAGGGTTCTGTGGAAATCAATGAGTTGTATTTGAAAAGATCTTGTTGGCTGATCAGTGTCTTTGCACGATGCTAATACTTCAGGAGAACCCGTAAGGACTAACGAACTTGTCATCCCCGACTTGATCGGGGATCCAGGCCTTTCTGGATTCCCGCTTTCGCGGGAATGACAAACGAGGCTATTGTGATAAAAGTCCCCGATCATGTTTGAGACCAACTCCCTGGGTGCATAAATGTAACGATCTTGGTCCTTGTGAGTTCGTTACTTCGGTTGATCAAGGGTTTTCTGAACTCCGCAGGTAGTGACGGTTCTATTCGGGCCTTTGTCGCCAATTGCTTTCAAATAGTTTGCGGTACCTCGGGCTATCCCCTCGGAGATACTGTCAAGTTTGTCGGAACGGGTCAGGCTGTCTCTGTCATTCATATTTGTGATAAAAGCGCATTCGACGAGAATGGCCGGCATTTTCGCTCCAAGCAGGACGTAGAAAGGCGCCGTCTTCACTCCCCTATCCCGAGTTGAATAACCTCTTTCACGTAAGAATGAAACCAGTGAATGCTGGACTTCCTGAGCAAGTGCAGCGGATTCAGCCTTTTTTGCCGTTACGTTCAGATCAATCAGAGTGGCCTGCAAGTCCGTCATTCGTGCCAAGGAAATCCCATTCTCTCGGGCAGCCACTCTCATAGAGCCTCTTGAATTGGCTGAACTCAAATAAAAGGTTTCCACGCCTCGAGCCTGGGGATCGTCAAAAGCATTTCCGTGGATCGACAAAAAAAGATCGGCGTTGTGGGAATTAGCTGCTTCTGTACGCTCTGCAAGGGCCAGATGGGCATCGTCCCTTCGCGTTAACACAACTCGAGCTTCCGGGAGTACCGCCTTCAAACGGTTTTCAATCTTGAGAGCCAGTTCAAGGGTGAAATCCTTCTCTTTCACTGATCCGTCGGAGGATACGGCGCCAGGGTCTTTTCCCCCGTGGCCTGGATCGATAACCACCAAATATTCGGTCGCGTCAAGGGAAACCTTTTCCTGCCTCATGGGCTTCACCGTTCGGACGGTAATTGGTTCCGACACCGGCACAGGTTCATGCACGGGAGCACTCGTTCGTGCCGTTCCAAGGGAATCATAAAACGGGTTGCCCACTCGTGTGGATAGCACCGGAGGATAGGCCTGCACATGCACAGATTGGCTTTGAGCTTCCGCTGATGTCCCGGTCGTTGACGGATTGGGCAGAGCGGAAGGGGTCTCTTCACCGGCTTTGGATGGGACGATTTGTCGGATCTCTTGCCGACCTGACCCCCTGGACACGGTCGATGGACCTCCAGTCTTGGATTCAGGAGGTAACTGGATCT
>JAUPKT010000529.1 GCA_030837305.1 Thermodesulfobacteriota bacterium | reverse complement strand
GGTATCCTCATCTACACGGGAAGGGAGATTGTTCCGTTCGAAAAGGACCTGCAGGCGGTCCCGGTTAACGAATTGACTGCGAGGCTATGAAAATGCGGAGCAACAATTTTTGTGAATATAATGATATTTAACCTTGACACCAAAGGGGATTATCAAACAGGTCTCGAAAAGATCTCTCTTCGCTGGGTTCACTCGAGATGACATGCAAGCAAGCTACAGGAGGCGATAAAAGGGACACTTTAAAAGTTTCATTAGATATCCCTGGCGAGGTTGAGGCCGCCGTCAAATTACCACCGCATGAGATCAACAAGAATTTCGAAAAGAGCCTACGCAAATTACGTTTTACCCGCCGATAGAACCAGCGAAAAAGGATTCAGTCAATGACAGGTCTAACGACAACCGAAAAGGCCCTCCTTCAAGAAACAGCGGAGGAAATGTTACGGGCGAGCGAAGAAAAATTCCGATTGATAACAGAACACATGATGGATGTTGTCTGGCAGACTACCCCAGACCTAGTCATTACTTACGTTACTTCTTCGGTCAAGAAACTTTTTGGATATGCCCCTCTGGAGCTTGTAGGTAAGCATCTGACGTATCTGTTGACGCCGGCGGCGAAGGAACTTGTTCTCGGACGGTATCCGGACATCATGCGGCGACTGGAGGAACACAAGGAATTCGATGGCGAGGTATCCGTAGTAGAACAGATCCGGAAAGATGGAACGACTATATGGACAGAAGTGGTCACTGCCCCGGCTTTCGACAGAGCCGGACAATTCGTAGGATTTCAGGGTGTAACCCGAGATGTTTCCAAACGCAAAGAGTATGAAGAGGCGCTGCGGGCGAGTGCGGAGAAGTATCGAAGTCTGGTGGAAAGTATTAGCGACGTTATATTTGAGATCGACCTAAGAGGCGTGGTTACCTACATCAGTCCAATTGTCCGGAATGTGTTCGGATACGAAGCGGAAAACCTCATTGGGAAGACGTTCCTGGAATTTGTTCATCCGGAAGATAGCGGTCTCTTGATCAAGAGATTCTCTGAACTCACTAAAGGGGTCGAATATCCATTAGAATACCGACTAGTGGCCAAATCTGGCGAGGTCCGACATGTCCGGACATACACAAAACCTATTATAAAGGAAAAGACCTTCGATGGGGCCCGCGGGACACTCATAGACATCACCGATCGCCATCGGGCAGAGGAGGCCCTGAGGGAGAGTGAGGAGCGATTTGGGAATTTCCTGAACGCCAGTAAAGACTTAGTGTTCATAAAGGATCAAAATTACCGCTATCTGTTTGTGAATAAAGCAAATCAGGACTTTTTCGAGCTGTCTGAGCAGGAGATTATTGGAAAGACTGATTTTGAATTGATGCCGGAGAAACTTGCGGCAGAATGCCTGAAGTCAGACCAACGGGCAGTCGCCAAAAACGATATAATAATAGATGAAGAGAGATCCGCCGAAAAGATATTCGAGATTCGGAAATTTCCAGTAAGACTTGCATATAAAGAGATCGGCGTTGGGGGGGTTATAAGGGATATCACCGCCCGCAAGCGAGCAGAGGATTCATTGCGGGAAAGCGAAGAGAGATTTCATGGGATGTTTGAAAGGCACAGCGCAGTTATGCTTCTGATCGAGCCTGTAACTGGCAGAATACTGGACGCTAACGAGGCTGCGGAGCAATTTTTCGGTTACACAACGGCTCAGTTGCGTTCCATGTCTATCCAGGAAATTAACTCCTTACCCCCTGAAGAAGTAGAAGCGCAACGCAATTTGGCTGCAAAAGGGCAGTGCAACCACTTTATTTTCACCCATAGACTTGCCAAAGGCGATTTTAGAACAGTGGAAGTTTACTCCTCTCCGATTAAACAGAATGGCGTCCTCATCCTCTTTTCGATAATTCATGACATTACTGACCGTAAACGCATGGAAGAAGAGCGACTGGAGATGGAACGCAAAGTCCTCCATGCCCAGAAGCTCGAAAGTCTAGGTGTAATGGCCGGTGGTATAGCGCATGATTTTAACAATCAGTTAGCTGTGGTCTTGGGTAACCTTGAGCTGGCTCTTACGGATGAGACTCTCAATCCTGACGCCCTCCACAGCATTAAGAGCGCTGTTGAGGCGGCAAAGCGATCAGCTGAACTTTCCCGTCAGATGATGATCTACTCGGGAGGTTCCTTGGACTTCCCTGTACCTGTGGACATCAAAGAGTTGTTAAACAAAAAACCCGGCCTGCTGCAATTGGGGGTCTCCAAACATGTCAAGCTCAACTTGGAAATCAACGCCACACTTCCCCGCATTAAGGGAGATCCGGATCAAATCCAACGATTGGTAATGAATATTCTGGTCAACGCCTCAGAGTCGATTGGAGACCAGGAAGGGGATGTCACTCTTAGAACAGGCGCCATGGATTGCGATGAGGCTTATCTGGGTCTAAGCCGACTAGAGCGGAAGCCCGATCCCGGCCGGTTCGCCTTTCTGGAGGTTACGGACACCGGCCTGGGTATGGAACCCGAGACTCAGCACAGACTGTTTGATCCTTTCTTTACAACAAAGTTTTGGGGTCGTGGCCTTGGAATGGCCGAAGTGATGGGTATAGTCAAGGGGC
>JAUPKT010000061.1 GCA_030837305.1 Thermodesulfobacteriota bacterium | reverse complement strand
GACCCTCTCCGATGGATAAAATTCTGTTTTGGCCTTTTTGTGGATCAGAAAGGGGTCATTGATATTGGTCGCACAGTGGATCCTATCCATGAACTGCACTTCGCATGATCCCTCAGTGGGCGTGGGAAGAAGTGAAATGCACGTTCGAGACTATTTTGACATCGTTTGTGCCGATCTCAATAAAGTGGAAAGTAAAGATGCACGACTTTGTAAGAAAACTCGACAAGGTACACATGCCCGCACATGGTTCTCACGTCAGGTCTGTTAAGCACGGGTACATTTCTCGCGTCAATTTATTCTGGTACTGACACAAAGAATGAGACAAAAATACCTCGAACATACATGGAGAAATCATAAACATGGCTTTCATTAAGTGCTATGTACTCACTTTGATACCCTTCGTGGTGCTTGATGCTCTTTGGCTTGGTGTGGTTGCGCCAAAGTTCTACAAGTCTCAGATAGGGTTCATCTTGGCCAAGAACCCAAACTGGATTGCCGCAGTCCTTTTTTACCTGCTGTATATAGCCGGAATGGTGGTATTTGTCACCGGGCGTGAGGGTACTCTCCTGCAAGCCGCCATGCGCGGTGCCCTGTTCGGATTGGTCTGCTACGCGACATACGACTTGACGAACCTCGCCACGCTGGAAGGTTGGCCAATAGCCGTTACATTAGTCGACCTTTTCTGGGGAACATTCCTCGGCGCGATAACAGCCCTGGTCGCCGTGTGGCTCGGACGAATCTTATAATGTTCGTCAGGGCTAGATGTTTCCGCGCTGTTTGAAAGAATAATTCTGATCACTCAGTTTGGTTCTCTTGGACAGAGATATGATCGGCTTGATTCCTGCCCGAGCCAATTCATTTTTCCCTGAAGATTTAGAGTAAAAGGATACGTCTCTCAAAGCGTTCCGATAATAATCATTCTGAGTACTCAAACACCGACTTTGCCTTAGCTATTGTTGGCATGCCTTATCCATGTGCTCCTACGGAATACGTATGGTTTTTGCAGAGCATGATTTAGCAAGACCTTATAGGCATCCGCTGTGCAGCGCCATGGTCTTTTGGACCGGCGAGATCTACTGCTCGGAAGAATAATCGGCAATGGAATATTTTGCATGGAGCAGGCACCCGTATTCTAAATTGTTTTGAGAAATTGACGAAAAGGAGCTGAACAATGATCGATATTGTCTATTTATACTTGATGAATCTTGGGGTTGCCCTCCTTTTCATGATTTGTGTCTGGCCGTTCAGTGTGATCAAGAAGGATGCCAGCATTGTTGACGTCTTCTGGGGCCTTGGTTTCGTAATAATTGCCTGGAACACATTCTTTCATACTGATGGATATCTGCCCAGAAAGATCCTGGTAGTCCTACTGACCACTATATGGGGACTGCGGCTGGCGCTCTACATATACAAGCGGAACACAGGCAAAGGGGAGGACAAGCGGTATCAGGCTTTTCGTGCCAAAGTAGGGGAAAAGTACTGGATTTGGAGTCTGTTCTCCGTGTTTGGTTTGCAGGCGGTCCTGTTGTGGATTATTTCGCTTTCCGTGCAAGCCGCCCAAACGTCCCCGCAACCAAACAGTTTGGTTTGGACAGACATGGTGGGTGCGGTTATTTGGACAATTGGGTTCTTTTTTGAAGCGGAGGGAGATCGTCAATTGAGCAAGTTCAAGGCTGCTCCCGAAAATAGAGGAAAGGTCATGAACAAAGGGCTCTGGGCATACACCCGACACCCGAACTACTTTGGGGAATCCCTCATTTGGTGGGGAGTGTTTCTGATAGCTATCTCTCGTCTTGAAAACGCGTGGGTGATTGTCAGTCCTGCGCTGATTACGTTCCTGTTATTGAAGGTCTCAGGGGTGAGTCTCACTGAGAAATCCATCATGGAGACCCGTCCTGAATACAGGGATTATCAGGCTCGGACGAATGCATTCTTGCCCTGGCCCCAAAAAGGAAAAGACGAAAGTAATGCGGAATCGTCTTGATGGAAAAGTCTTTCGCCAAGAGGACGAAACCGGTGAATGAATATTACCCAAACCTCCGCTTCAGAGACATTATCAGGATGCTTTTTGGTGCCGCCGTTGCCGTAGTTGTCGCTATCGTCCTGGCTCCACCGATGCTGCTTATTACATTGGTAAGCCCTTCATGGAGAGTGGGCCAGTTTTTCGGATACGTTTGGTCTTGGAGTGTCGCAGCAGCAATGGGCATCACAGCGTCGTTGTCTGGAGCAGAAAATGTCAAAATTGGCGACTCGTACATAGTGACGCCAAACCACCAGAGCTATATTGATGTTCTCGCGCTGGAACTGGTTCTGCCGGTAAAGGTACTCTGGGTCATCAAGAAAGAACTGGCGAGAATACCTTTCTTTGGTTGGGCGTTATCTCGCAGCGGTGCGATTTGCATAAATCGTTCAAATAGCGAAGAGGCAGTGAAAAGTCTCCGAGAGGGCTCTTCCAAGCTGGTGGACGGGTGGTCTCTGCTCATCTATCCGGAAGGGACGAGGTCTCCCACAACTTCGTTGCAACCATTCAAGAAGGGACCCTTCATGCTGGCGGTTCAAACGGGTATCTCCATACTGCCCGTGACGATAAACGGAGCCTACAGGATTTGGCCCAAGTACTCGATAGCCTTTCGCCCAGGCCATATGACAGTCACAATCGGAAAACCAATTTCTACAGAAGGACTTTCAGAAGAGGATGTGCTTGAACTCATTGATAAGACACGGCGGGCAATTCTTGATCACCTAGATGAGGATTACAGCCCGTTTCGAGACAAAATGAAGTCTTGACATTGTCTCCGGCGTTAAGAAGGCGACTTAAGGAGAAGAGGCCAGGACATTTGTCAGAGATGTCGGGTTTCTCTAGAACAGGTTGAACTCACAGAAAAAAGTTGAACCGATACGAGGGGTGTTAGATGCAATTCGAAGGGGTTCAAAAAGATCCTTCTTGTATAACACTACAGGGGAGCCTTCTTTTGCCTATTCGTTAACACAGCCTAGAATCCGACTGCATGTTTTTCTTGCGTGAATCAGTGCTGATTCGTTATGACAAACTGTGCTTTTGGTGCGATGGGCTTCGGTTAACAGTTTAATATCATTGATACTATGTGTTTCTAGAGAGACTGAAAATCCTTGTGTCGATGGTTCGATTCCGTCCCTCGGCACCAGAAAACATGAACAAATAAATTGGCTGCTCAAGTTCATCTGGATCCAAAAACCTTTACACCTCCGACCGTGGCCCCTTTCGTGGGAATATCAATTGACTGGCCGGTTTTCTGTACGAGGTTGTTTTTGTTCCTGAAAGGGGTACCAGATTACAGCCTTGCTCCGGGAATTGGATATGGCATCATGCTGGCTCTGCAAGAAGCGTTTGGTATCGGGATTCTGGGTTACCTCATGTTTCGAGTTGAGAGGCTAGTTTCGACATGACTGATAGTCCACCGGAGAAGTCTTTGGCCGAAACTAGCTAACTCCCTTCTGTCGCATTAATATGAGCCGGAGACTCAACCCTCGTAATTTGAAGAACTCGACGAACTCAAGGCTTGGCAAGGTCGATCTCAGAAACGGTCGGGCCAGTATCTCTGTCTTGTGCTCGGAAAGAACCTGCGAACAATGAATGGTGAATCAAATGGCAAGCAGAACTCTCTTCTACCTCTTGTTCAGTGTCGGCGACCGTTCGGTGATCGTAAGTTTGTAGAGCACGAGCCCTACTAAGAAATCGGCCACGGCGAGCATGACATTCGGGAACATGGATTCCATAAGCCATCTTAAAGGGCTATCCCAGAAGCTCGTCTTGATCCAACCTTGAAGTGCACCTACCACGATCAGGTCGGTCATCATGATGATGCCGAAGAAGGCCAGGAAGCTGTTGAGCAAGAGCCCCACTATTGCTGTTCGGTTTGAAAGGAAAAGTGCGCTCACGAGGAATAGGTCCATGGCCGGGAAGAACGTCCCCCACAAATAGGTGATGCCGTGATGGGGCGGATGCAAGATATAGTGTGTCATCACGGCTCCAAGCGCCATGACTACCTGCGCTAACCACAATTGCGTGCGATGAGGGGTCATGATCAACCGTATCCGAATCTGATAGAGTACCCGATAAGAAAGGTGATGATCACTGCCAGAGCGTGAAGGATCATCCACCCGATTTTGGGATACATGAGGTTCTTAAGCATCTCAATTCCCTCCCAGCCAGACCCGGCAGAGTCTGCCGGCTGTGTACACGAGGCTCAAGCCAAAAAAGTGCACGAGCCACCAACGAAACGTTAGGAATCTCCATGCCTTGTTCATGTCGTTTTCTCCGAAGCCATTCATGCTGGAACAGCAACTGTGCCACTAGCTAGGTGCCTTTCCCCCAACGAAAGACAACAATCCGCCAGCAGGCACGCGACCCAAGTCGCTATTCTACGCGAGTACGAAGGCGTTTTCAATTAAATGCCGGGCCTTCGGGACAAAAGGAATTGACTGGCATGGGACAAGGGAGGTAAACTAAGGTGAAGAGAAAATATCCTCGCTTTCGGTTGCTCATTGAGAATCGGACTCCCGGGCCAACGAGCGCAAGTAGACTGGGCGATCTTGTAGATCAAAGGGGACGACAGTGAGACTCGTTCCGGAGTGAGGCTCCCGTTCGACACCGGTCGCTACCCAGCATTCCACAGCAGACGAGGAGGTACGGTCATGCATGTAAGAGACTATTGTGACAACGTTTCTGCAGAGCTCATGGGTTGGAAGGTCAAGATGTACGACGTCATGAGGAAGCTCGAAAAGGTCCCGAGCGGAGACAAGGAGAAAATCCAGCCGTACTTAAACGACATTCACATGGTCCTAGAATCCCTGAACGATCGCATTGCTCAACTGAGGACAGAGTGCCCTGTTTCCTGGGATCCCCAGAAAAAAGAAGTTGATGAGGTCCTCGGAAAGATTCGAACTCGATGGGATGAGGTTTCTGCCAATATACCATGGTAGAAAAGGCCGATTCAGAATCCCGTTGGTCGTCCTCAGCTTTGAGGAGATAGCCCGCGGGATTTTCCATTTCTAAACGACTTACATCCCGAGGCTGGCCGCCGTTCAAAGTTTGAAGCGCATACGGCAGAGCGACCGGGGGCTAATCAATCTGTTGAATAAGTATGGACCGGGAGCCTCCGAACGCGCCTGCCGGTGCCGGCGAATATTGCGTTTGTCACAGCGGGAGCTATTCCTGGAACCGACACCTCTCCTATGCCCGAGGGAGGCCGAAAACTGGGAACAATGATCACCTGGACCTCCGGCATTTCGTCCATCCTGAGCAAGGGGAAAGAGTCCAAATTGGTTTGCTCAACGCGACTATTGCGAATTGTCACCTCGCTCTTCAGCGTGGCGGTTAACCCGAATGCGATTCCTCCTGCAATTTGAGCTTCAACGATCCTCGGATTGATGACGATCCCACAATCAACGGCACACACGACGCGGTTCACTCTTATTTTTCCATCATTTTCCACGCCAACCTCAGCGACAGTGGCCACGGCTGTTCCGTGGAAATCATGAACGGATAAGCCTCGTGAAATTCCTGCCGGAGAAGGTGTCCCCCATCCTGCACTGTCTGCAGCCATAGCTAGGACTCGGCTAAGTTCAGGAGAATCTCGCAGGAGCTCTAGACGGAGATCCAGCGGGTCGTGCCCGCCCGAGTTCGCTAGTTCGTCAAGGAACGATTCCACCGCGAACGTGTTCGTTGATG
>JAUPKT010000528.1 GCA_030837305.1 Thermodesulfobacteriota bacterium | reverse complement strand
TGCCTCATGATGCTCAAGGAGTGATGATTATACTTGGAGATCAGGGCAAATTAACTGCATCTGTTGTTGATCGTCTGCTGGCGGAGTTTGATAATCACCCAACCTCCATTATCGTACCGACAATATATGGGGGCGACACAACGCCGGTAGTCTTTCCGGCCGTCTTTTACGCGGATCTAAAGAGGCTGAGCGGAGATTTTGGTGGTAGATCTATTATCCAACGGGCACAAGGCGCTGTTGTGCGGATTGAACTCGGAGGAGTGTACGACGACCGAGACGTTGATACCGAAGATGACTTGAGAATACTCCAGGAGGCGTGGGCGAAAAAGAGAAACGTCTTGACGCACAGGTTCAGAATGAACAAGCGGTCTTTACGGTAAGAGGCATTCATTTTTTAACGGTCGCGAAAATTCGCAATACCCTTTTTTCAATGATGCCGGCAGAGAGTCTCATACTGGCAGAAAAGATGTTGAAAGAGTAAGAGCAATGAGGATTCGCCTTGCGAAAACTGCAGGATTCTGTATGGGCGTGCGTCGTGCTGTGGAGACAGTGCTCGATCTCCAAAGATATACGCCCCCTCTGCCAATCGTCACATACGGACCCCTCATCCACAATCCTCAAACGCTCACGCTTCTCGCATCACGAGGCATCAGAGAAGTAGCATCTTTGGATGACATCAATGGCGGTACGGTCATCATCCGCGCCCATGGCATATCTCCCCAGGAACGAGAAGAATTGATCAAGAGAGCAGACCTCGTTGTGGATGCAACCTGTCCCAGAGTCGCAAAGGTGCAAGCAATCATAAAGAAACATGCAGCAGCAGGGGACTTGTGTGTGATTGTGGGAGACAGCGACCACCCAGAGGTGAAGGGTCTGATGGGATTTGCAGTGGCAGGTGGGATAGCAATTCCCAATAGCAACTCACTGGACCAACTGGACATTGTGCCCACCGATCGGAAGATCTGTCTCGTTGTGCAAACGACTCAGGAGCTGGACAATTTTGAAGCGGTGTCCCAGGCGATAAGAAATCGGTTTTCGCATGTTCGAGTGTACAACACCATCTGCGACTCCACCACAAAAAGACAAACAGAGGTTGCTCAGCTTGCTTCGAATGTGGATCTTGTTGTTGTGGTGGGAGGACGCGGCTCAGGAAATACCCAGAGGTTGGTGAAGGTATCTCAATCCCAGGGAACAAGGACTCTCCATCTTGAAACAGATGAGGAATTATCACCCGAACTTTTGCGAGATGTTCACACGGTTGGGATAACCGCAGGAGCCAGCACTCCCAACTGGCTGATACTCAGTGTCATCGACAAGATAAAAGAGATCGGGCTCAGTCGGAAAAAAGGCCTTTCTCCCACCGTGAGGAAGCTGGGCGACGTAGTCGTGATGACCTATGTGTGGGCCGCTTTAAGCGGTGCTTCCCTGACGGCGGCCTGTCTTGCTCTTCAGGGCAAGCCCATAACGATTCTTCCGCCCGCAGTCACCGCACTATTTGTGTTTTCCATGCACCTTTTTAACCGAATCCACGACAGCTCTGGAGCTGTTAGGTTCAATACGCCCCAAATAGCAGCATTTTATGCACAGCATAGGGGACTACTCACAGTCCTTGCCGGCGCGTCCTCAATTCTGGGCATCTTTTTAAGTTACGGCCTTGGGACATATTCTTTTTTTCTGCTGATCACCATGATTGGAGCCGGAGGTATTTATACCACGCAGCTCTTGCCCCCTCAGACGCTTCCTTCCCTGAAGTGGAGGAGCCTAAAAGACTTGCCGGGATCCAAAACGCCGCTGGTGGCAATAGGATGGGGCATGTCTGCCGCCGTGGTTCCTGTTATCGGATCTGACCATTTCTCATGGGAACCGGCCGTTACTGTTTCCTTCCTTTTTGCTTCAGGGCTCGTTTTTTGTCGAACAGCGCTCTCGGATCTTCTGGACATTCAAGGCGATCGTATCGTAGGCAGAGGAACAATCCCCATAAAAATAGGCGTTTCCTCAACAGGTAAGCTTTTGACTGCGCTTCTGTTGATGCTGGCGATAGGTCTGGTTGTGTCGTCTCTTTCAGGGTGGGTATCCCAGGCGGCATATTTGTTTGTTGTGAATATCCTCATTCTGGGGGGTATTTTGGCCATTTACAAGAAACGGCATCCGGTGGACCGCCTTGTCCTCGAAGCTCTCATTGATGGGAATTTCGTCCTTGCTGGGCTCATGGCACTTTGGTACGCACATTAGCGGGACCGCTTTTCTTCAGTTTGAAACAAAAAGAGGCCATCCCCTTGACAGTCTTTTCAAAAAAGAATAAAAAATATAGTTTTATAGAGGAGCCGTTTGCTGGCGTAGCTCAACCGGTAGAGCAGCTGATTTGTAATCAGCAGGTTGCGGGTTCGAGTCCCATCGCCAGCTCCAGGTTGGAGGGGTTCCCGAGTGGCTAAAGGGGGCAGACTGTAAATCTGTTGGCGAAGCCTTCGGAGGTTCGAATCCTCCCCCCTCCACCACGAACCATGGTAGCTTCTCACATGTGTTCGGGACGCGGGAATAGCTCAGTTGGTAGAGCGTCAGCCTTCCAAGCTGAACGTCGAGGGTTCGAATCCCTTCGCCCGCTTTGAGGGAATCGCCGAAGAAACACGCGGAAACGCCGGGGAATGCTGGGGGTTTTTG
>JAUPKT010000527.1 GCA_030837305.1 Thermodesulfobacteriota bacterium | reverse complement strand
TGCATTTACAGACATGTTGAGTTCAGATACCAGTTGGTGGATTTCGTCCCATGGAGCCGAGTCAGATAAGTTGATTGGTATCGGAGGATTTCCCCTCTCGGCCTTTGCCTGATCCGCTGAGATCATTATCTGAGTCTTCGATTCTGCCACAGACTCAACTCTAAGGACCGTGTTCTCTACAGCAGCGTTCATGACGATTTCTATGGACTGAAAGAGGAGTATCAGGAAAGCCAATGGATCGGTAAGTATGAATGAGTTCCCCTCTCTTGGTATTGCCTCAAGTCTTACGCGCTTAAGTCTCGCGAACCTTTGAGAGAGACTCACGACCTGGTCAATAGCACTGTTAAGATCCACGGTTGCCGATAGCCTGTCCGGCGTGTGTGCAAACTCATTGAGTTTTGCCGCAAGATCCACTCCACGATCCACTTGATTATATATCTTGGAGATGATCTTCAGATATTTTTCATGAGAAGGTGGTGATTCGGCCCCGGCAAGAGACATGAGGTCTTCAAGTAAACCGGCTGACTCTTTGATGATGGCAAGGACGTTCTTTATTTCATGAGTGACACCTGCCGTGATCTTTCCCATGAACGCAGCTTTATCCGTTTCCATTGGATATGCCTTTCAGATGGGCTTACTCATGGCTTCTCGAATAGCATGAATCAGACCGTCGATTTCCACGGGTTTCATTAAGTAGTCAAAGGCTCCCATCTGCATTCCTTTGACACCGTCAGCCACTGATCCCATTCCCGTAAGGAGGATCACGCGAACATTCGGATAGTCGGTTCTGAGTCGTTCAAGGACCTTTAACCCGCTCATACCGGGCATCATGAGGTCGAGGACTACGACATCGGCCGGGTCATTGGTCATCATGTGAAGCGCGTCATCGCCGCTGTTTGCCGTATAAACATTCAGTCCTCTCAGAGTGAGACGCTCAGCCAGGGTGGAAGCAAATTCTTTTTCATCATCAACAAGCAGTACAGTCCAATCATCCATCTTGTTCCTCCCTGCCTACCTCGTGGCGTTTGGGCAAATAGACTATGAACCTCGTTCCCTTGCCTAGTTTGCTCTGCACATCGATGTCACCTCCGAGCTTTTTCACGATGCCGTAGGTGATGGACAATCCGAGGCCTGTGCCCCTCCCTTTCTTTGTGGTGAAAAAGGGTTCATATATGTGTTTGAGCGTATCATCGGACATTCCTGTACCGTCGTCTTGAATTGATACTCCTATGTTGTCCTTGTCATGATCCCAGGTTGTCACTGAAACCAGCCCCCCATCGCTGACGGCAGCGAACGCGTTGTTGACAATATTGAGAAAAACCTGCTGCAGTTGGCCCCTGTCAGAAGATATGCGCGGTAAATCTTGTGCCAAGTGCATTGTGAGCCTGATATTTCGGTGCAAAGCTTCCTTTTCCAAAAAACTCATTGTTTCCTTGACGATGTCGTTGACATCAAGGAGCTGAATTTCAACATCCATTCTCCGCGCGAAACCGAGCAGTCTGTGGGTGATGGTCCGACATCTATCTACAGCCTGAGTAATTGCCGTAATGAGGCTCAAGAACTTTTCCCTTTGCGGGAAGTCGGGGTTCAGTTCTATGAGGTCTTTCATAAGGCCGGCTTTTTCATTTACGATAGCCATGGGATTGTTGACTTCATGGGCCACTCCAGCCGCAAGTCTGCCGATTGAAGAGAGTTTGTGGGTGTGCTGCATTTCTCGGAATGCGAGTTCTCGTCTTTCATCACTGGTCCTCATCCGATTGACCATTACCGCTGTCAGCCTCATGACCGTAATGACGATGACGATGACGCCGACAAGAAGCACAAGGATGAGTTCACTCTTCAGGGTATACCAAGCCTTGAGTACGGTAGCTTTAGGCTTGACGAACATGAGCACAAAGTCAGAACGATTGGAGTATGAATAGGCCGTCACCACGGGTTGATCTCTCGAATCCACCCGCTCCGTCACCGCCGCCTCGTAGCTCAATGGAAATATCAGGTCCGGCCGTTTCTCCAAGACCTGTCCATAAAACTTTGATTCAGTTTGAAGCACACCGCTACGGTTGATGATGAAGGCGTCGCATTCCGGCTGGATTCCCATATTAGTGATGATTTGATCGAAGCGTTTGGTATCTATTGTCGCGCGAACAATCCATGATGAGTCACTCTCGCCATCCGAGTGTTGAACAGCAATGACAATGTGGGGCAACTTGCGAAATCCCAAGAAGACGTCGCTCACATACATCCCATTGACCCGGACTTGATCAAACCAGGCCTCCCCCGAATAGTCCTGCCCTCTCAGATTGTAAGGTCCCGAATAACTGACCTGTACGCCGTTGCCATCAATGAGTCCAAGGTCGATAAAACCCTCAAATTCTTGCCTAAGAACCCGAAAAATACGCTTGAGATTCTTCTCGTCCGCCAATTCGTCATATTTGTACGCGGAAGCAATGAACCGCAGTATCGACACGCGACTCGTCAAGAAAAGCTCCAGTGAATTCTTGGCCTTATTCACCAGAACTTTCATTGGTTCCAGTATCTCGTTTCTCAGGGCTGATTGATATTGAAGGTAGTTGATGAGCGCCATGAGGAGCAACGGCACGATGGTGATGAGCAGCATCAAGATGGAGATGTTTCGACGAATCAATTCGTAACGCTTTGCCCCTTCAATGCCCTCGGGACTGCCGACAATTCTTCCAAAAGCCGATTTCGTGTCTCTCACGAACTTCATTTTTGCCTCAGACAGCGTCGCCCAATTGGAGGCTTAATTATTTCCATGACAACTTTAGGACGGCTTGGGACCAAAAGTCAAGTTTTTATTGTAACAGATACTGAGGTGTATGAAACAAAATTACTACCCATGAGAAAGCACTCTTTGAAATTATAAGTGGTTACGGTTGCCGGTCAAATGACTTTAGGACTTTTTTCCTAAGCCAACAACTTTCCAAACCAACCTGACCTATTCTTGGAACAGCTTGAGGTACGAGCCATAGCCTGCCTTTCCCAGATCTTCTTTCGGAATGAATCTAAGGGCGGCCGAGTTCATACAATAGCGCAGGCCCGTCGGTGGTGGTCCGTCACGAAAAACGTGCCCCAAGTGAGAATCAGCATGCGTGCTCCGGACTTCTGTGCGAGACGTGAAGAGGCTTCTGTCTTCTTTCTCAACGATGTTGCCCGATTCCAGAGGCTTGGAGAAACTGGGCCATCCTGTGCCTGAATCGAACTTGTCGAGGGAGCTGAAAAGAGGTTCCCCCGAGACAATGTCCACATAGATTCCTTCCCTTTTGTTGTTCCAATACTCGTTTTGGAAGGGTCTCTCGGTGCCGCTCTCTTGAGTGACTTCGAACTGCTGGGGTGTCAGTCTCTCCCTGAGTTGCTCAATACCCGGTTTCGTGAAGTCCTTGTTTATCAACCCCGACGGTTCAGGATCTCTGTCTGGAGCCCAAATGTTCTGAAAGTAGGGGTCTCTTCCCGAGTGCAGTCGATAAAACTTGTATCGGACCGGGTTTTTTTGATGATAATTCTGATGATATTCTTCAGCCGAGTAGAATTCGGAGGCTGGAAGCACATCGACGACAATGGGCCTCCTGAATCTTCCAGAAAATGACAGACTCATTTTGGAGCGCTCTGCTGCAACTCGTTGTTCCTCCGTATGGAAAAACACGACCGGGCGATAGTGCGGTCCCCGATCGACGAACTGCCCTCCCCCATCCGTTGGATCAATATTGCGCCAGAAAACCTCAAGGATTTGTTCAAAGGTTATTTTTGAAGGATCATAAGCAATTTGAACTGCTTCAATATGTCCCTTCTGTGAGTAATCCTCATATGTGGGGTCCTTGCCGGCACCGCCTGTATACCCGGACACGACAGCCAGAACTCCTTCCAATTTCTGAAAGGCAGCCTGGGTACACCAAAAGCAACCACCGGCCAACGTGGCCTTGTCGTAATCGGTTTGAGCCTGCACTATAGCGGTCGTCATCACGAGGACAACGA
>JAUPKT010000526.1 GCA_030837305.1 Thermodesulfobacteriota bacterium | reverse complement strand
TAGTCCTGCATCAAAGGTCCCTGATTCCACGTACCGGGAGATCTCCTGGGCCCTCAGTCGCGCCATGACAATCTCATCATCGTCGACACTGGGGAAGTAGCTCCGGGGAGAGACCGTTATGTTCCAGCCGGCGCGCTTGAAAAGATCTATGGTTGCCTGTTCCAGGCTTCCTTTCGGTATGACGAGTCTCAAAGGTTCCCTAGTCATGGACAGCCTCTAAATCTCCTCCTGATGTGATTCTTCGATAAAAGCAGCTCCATTTTCTTGTGTGACAAGCCCCCAGGCCCTGTTGTTCAACGAGCAGAAGAATGGTGTCTTCGTCACAGTCGACCAATACGTCTTTCACGATCTGGATGTCGCCCGAGGTCTGTCCCTTGCGCCACAGCTCTTTCCGAGAACGGCTCCAATAGCAGGCACGGCCTTCTTTCAGGGTGGTTTCCAGGGCTTCGGCATTCATGTATGCGAGCATGAGTACCTTTCCTGTGTTCACATCTTGGGCGATTGCCGGGACCAGACCACTTCCCTTGGTGAAATCCACCAATTTGGCGACAGAATTCTTGTCCACCGGCATTAAGACTCCTCCTGGGGTTCAGTCATGAATTCTTGCTCCATGGCTCTCAGGATGCTCATAATGATCTGGGAAGCGGCCTGAGCCACATGTGGATCCATTTTGCCCTCTAGGAGTTGCCCCAAAATGTTGTTCAACATGACCACCGCATCTGCGGGACTCCGTATGAAATGCTCTGCGGCCGCTTCTGAGGCGGACTCCCTTGCAATATTTTTCACGGAAAACGGCTCCTTGGTTGGTTCGTCGCGGTGAAGGGCACCCCTGGATTCCAATATTTCCCTAAATATTTCCAGTGCTTCCTGGGTGTAGTCGTCTTCTTCTTCACTCAGTATCCGGAGTATCTCAGCGGTTGACAACCCTTCCAGACGGGCTCTGTCAACTGAATAAGCGGTCATCAGCGCCCTCTCTCTTTCTATCTCTCTCGTCTTACGGAGATCATCTTATGAAAAGATGGAACGTGTGTACGGTTTGGTCATCGCGTTCCCAATCCATCTTATCCATCCAGTTCCAGATCTTCTTTGCCGAGCACCCTGAAGTGAGGAACAAGAGCAGGCAGATAACAATCCACTTTTTCATGTCGGGTACCTCGATTTTTTGCTGAATTGGAGATGTCTCCCATCCACAGCGGGTATTATGATACATGCACCGGGTCCTGAACGCAATGGCCTAGCCAATATATAATATATTAGTTTAATTCTACGTTATATCACATTAATTAAACTTGTTATTCCATGTAGTCTATTTTTGTGGTATTATGAAACTGTCATGAATTTGGATCGGGAGACCGTCACTAATGTCTCGTTGCAGGATTTGAACATGAGTCTTAAAGCTATCTGGTTGTTGGTCTTGGGGATACTCGTACTCGGTGGGTCCGACGCCTTGGCCGGAGAGGTTGAATTTGACCATTTGGGCAGAGTTGATGTGTGCTTACCGAGCTGGAAGTTTAGTCGCGGCCTGAACAACGTTTTAGGGGGTCCACACGAACTGGTGACCTATATGACCAATTATGCAATACAAGGATCATATAATGGGGCATATGAGAATGGTTTTTACGGTTACGTCTCAGGAGCGACTACTGGATATGTGGCTGGAATTTTCCCCGGTTTGTATCACATGGTGAAGCGCATGAGTTCCGGATGCCTGGAAATTCTCACCTTTTGGAGGCCTGAATACGGACCGGTGACTGGACCGACGTATGGCGTTCGCGGGCTGGCATCCGGATCAACAGATTATTTTAACAAAGATCCTTTTTGGTATGTAGGTCCTACTCGTTAAGAGACTGTAACGAACCGTAACTCAGCGCGGCAATTTTTCGAGATAGTGTTGAGCGCTGTATGCGGCGATTGCACCATCGCCAATGGCGGTGGAAATCTGTCGCAGAGTCTTGACTCGTATGTCACCCGCGGCAAACAAACCGGGGTTGGAACAGTTCATGTCTTGATCGGTGAGGACAAATCCGGCAGAGTCGGTTTCCACGAGATGTCGAAAGGGTTCGGAGTTGGGTCTGAGTCCCACGTAAAAAAATACGCCCCCGACGCTGAGTGTCTCTTCCTGTCCGGTTTTGACTGATCGAATCCTGATACCCTTCACTTCCCCATCACCAATGATTTCCACCGGTATTGTGCTCCAATGGACAACGATCCGAGGCTCAGCGAGAGCCTTTTCTTGGATTTCTTTGCAGGCCCTTAGATCATCCCGGCGGTGAATGATGTGAACGGTCCCTGCGAATCGTGTCAGATAAACTGCCTCTTCGACTGCTGAATCGCCGCCACCCACCACGGCCACATCGAAACCCTGAAAGAATGGGCCATCACACACTGCGCAGTAGCTGACGCCTTTTCCCGCCAAGTCCAACTCGCCTGGGATACCCAATTTCACTGGAGAAGCGCCGGTGGCGATTATGATTGCTTGGCATTGGAGTGGATCGGCGCTCTCGAGACTGACGGTGAAGCCCTGAGTCTTTCGCTCTATTGATTGCACATCACCGTATTGAATGGTGACCCCGAATTTTCGTGCCTGGGTCTCCATTCGCTCCGCCAACTCTGCTCCGAATATGGGATCGGTGAAACCAGGGTAGTTGTCGACGGTGGCAGTGGCGGCCATTTGACCGCCCGTCTGCCCTCGTTCCAGGATGATCAAAGGTATGCGGGCACGCGCAGCATACATGCCTGCGGTGAGACCTGCGGGCCCCCCTCCTAAAATGACCAAATCCGTATCCATGGTCAGGCTACCTTGTTCAAGAGATCTTTGATACGACTCTTGGGAACCGCCCCTACGATTTGATCGACCACTTGGCCGTCCTTGAATAGGATTAAGGTTGGTATTCCGCGTATGCCATACTTACCCGGGGTTGCTTTGTTCTCATCCACATTCATTTTTGCAACTTTGACTTTACCTGCATATTCGCCGGCCAGCTCTTCAACCACAGGACCAACCGTCCTGCAGGGACCGCACCAAGCCGCCCAGAAATCAACCAACACAGGCACCGCTGATTTCAGTATCTGCTGGTCAAAGTCGTTGTCAGTGACATGGAGCAAATTGGGATTTTCGGACATAAAAAAAACTCCTCTCGTATTTAGTGATCAGATCCTCGACAATGAGCCCTGAGGTACGTCTTAAGCTCCCGGGCCATTTCTTCCGGGATATCATCAGTTACGCCTTTGCGACAAATTTCAACTGCCGTCCTGAGTGATTCGTACATCAATCCACAGGGGGGACACACTTCCAAATGCTGTTCAATAAGGACACAGACGTTTTCTTCGAGTCGTCCATCCAAGTAATCCGATAGTTTTTGACAAAATTCTTTGCACTGATCCGTCATTAGATTAAGCTCCCGGATTTCTTTGGTCCGGTCCTGTCGGCATAGTATGAACTCAGGTTCTCCCGTATGAAGTGCCTCCCCCGGTGCAGTCGGGACTTTACAGCCGGAACAGAAGAATCCACGATGTCGGCAACCTCTTCAAGGGAAAATCCCTCGACATCCCTGAGGATTATCACGGTCCTGTACGTCAGGGGCAGTTGATCGATGGCTTCTTCGATTTTTATTCGACCCTCGCGTGATAAGAGAATTTCCAATGGGGTACTCACGAATTCAGGTGATGCAGGGGTTATTTCCAAGCGTTCCACCGTCTTGATTTCGTCGTCGTATTGGAGCACTTCAGGTCTCTTTCTTCGTAGGTACATGAGAGCGGTGTTGCTCGCTACTTTGAACAGCCAAGTTGAAAAGGAAGAGTCGCCTTGAAAACTACTTAAGCCTTTGTAAACGTTTAAAAAAGTTTCTTGGAGGAGATCCTGCACCTCAGATGCATCCTTTACCATTTTTCTTATGTGGCGATATATTCTACCCTGGTACTTTTCAACCAGACGTTCAAACGCGTCGTAGTCTCCGTTTCGCACTTCCTGAATTATGGCTTGGTCGTCGTTCATACACTAATGTCCAAAGATGCACTTTGAAAGAAAAGGATTCATTTCCCACATTTCTTTCATAGATAGTCTTGGACAACGAAGCCTGTCAAGGCGTAAGGCACTGTTCCGAAAGGCTTTCTTCTTTCGAACATTTTGCATATTTTGATGTATTCTACATGTGGAGTGTCT
>JAUPKT010000525.1 GCA_030837305.1 Thermodesulfobacteriota bacterium | reverse complement strand
CGCTAAAAGACTTCCCCGACATGACTCTTAACTCAGAAAGCATAAGACACGCCATTGACACCTATGGCCCGATGGTCAGGAAATGGGGGGTCATCATTCTCTTGTTCTTCTTTACCCTAACGAAGTTGACCCAAGCATGTCTTTTTGCGTTCATGCCCTATGTTATGGCACGTATTTTCAACCGCCCCATGAGCTACGAGGGTGCTTTCAAGCTCTCATCCGTTTGTCTGATCGTTCCAGTTGGGGTAAACCTATTCCTCAGCTTGGTGGGCAGTGATCTGTCCACTAGTATTTTTGCATACTACGTCATATATACGGCGACCTTGGCCTTTATGATGAGAGATCTCTTAAGGGAGGAGAGGCGGGCCACCTACCACTGAGGAAGCGCACGTTGTTCGAAGAAGCAGTCATGGAATACTTTCTTTGTGTAATAGGCATGGTCATGGTGGTGGAAGGACTGCCATACTTTGCCATGCCCGACAAAATGAAGGACTTTATGAGCAAACTGCAGGAACAAGATGACTCCACATTGCGTATCGTGGGCGGCACGCTCATGCTCATAGGGGTGTTTATCGTTTTTCTGGCTCGTCGGGCCCTGCCGGGTGGGGTGTTCTGACGTGAGAAACCCTATATGGGGGTAGATCATGCCTTTCTTTGATCCCCCGATGCGCGCACAGCCGATGATTCCAAGGCCTCAGTGAGACGATGTCCGATTCCCCTGGACCACATGAACCGCTCTCCGAAACATTCAGCCTTTCTGCTTTCCACTACGAGCTTCCGTCGGAACTCATCGCACAGGAACCGGCTGCAACGAGGGACCAATCACGACTTCTTGTGGTGGACAAAAATCGCGGGATAATCTCGCACCACTTTTTTTGCGATCTCCCCAATTTCCTGAAAGACTCCGATATCCTCGTACTCAACGAAACACATGTAGTGCCGGCTTTATTGATAGGCCGCAAATCAAGCGGCGGCTCAGTGGAACTTCTTGTTCTCGACCCTGTCCCCCCATCAGAAAGTTCTTCAGAATCCCAAACCGTCGTCCGGGAATGCCTGATCAAATCAAGTAAACCCCTGAAGTCGGGAACCAAGATCATCATGAACGACGGAACGGAACTGGTGACGGAACGCCCCGTTTCACCCGGACGAGCACGGGTAGTCTTTCCGTCCCAGGAAAAAGCTTTTATGGCCTTTCTCAGCAGATACGGGAGCATGCCGCTGCCGCCATACATAAAAAGAACGAACCGCAGGGAACAACGAGATCGCGAGCGCTATCAAACGGTCTACGCAAAGACATCCGGCTCAGTGGCGGCCCCCACTGCAGGTCTGCACTTCTCACATCAACTTCTGAGAAATCTCCAAGACAGGGGCGTGACTTTGGCACACGTTGTGCTCCATGTCGGGCCCGGAACCTTCATCCCAGTGAGGGAAAAAGATATCCGAGAACACAAAATGGAGCGAGAACACTACTTTATCCCACCTGAAACCGCACACCTCATCGGGAAGGCGATTCGCGAAAACAGGAGAATTGTGGCAGTGGGAACAACCACAGTTCGAGCCCTCGAATCTGCCGCCGACGAAAACAATATTGTAAAGACGGGTTACGGCTCTACAAATCTCTTCATCTTTCCCGGGTACCATTTCAAGATAGTGCAAGGCTTGATAACCAATTTCCACTTGCCCGGCTCAACACTGCTCATGCTTGTCTGTGCCTTCGGATCGTACGACTTGGTGATGAGGGCCTATGGGGAGGCCTTGGCAGCGGGATATCGATGGTACAGCTACGGGGATGCGTCTCTTATTATTTGATATTATTGAGAAATATTCCCTCCAAAAAAGGCGGGACCCCCTACGGGGCATCGGGAAGGATGCTTGGCGGGAGTCTCAGGAAGGTCTATATGGTAGGACTGATGCAGGTGGGCAACTACTAATAAGATAGGGATTCCTTGTCAAGTCTTTTTTTATAGAAAAGACTCATCTATTTGATACAACACGTTATAAAATTAGAGACCAAAAAGATGTCGTTATGTTCCTGTGCTAGACATATTTATCAATATCAGCTTGAGATGTGGGGGCTAAGAGAATACCTGAATCTCAATTATCAATATTATTAGGACGATATGTTAATGCAAGTTGTCATGGAAACGTAAGGCACTGGATGAAGAAAGGTTGGGAACCAGCGCGCTGCACCAGTTCTCTACTCCCCCCACTCTCTACAGTCTCAGCTCTTGAGGATATTATGAAGATTCATCAAACGAACCGAGGTTATTCCTGAGATGAGCCGGAATCAATTTGCATCCAAGATCTCTCGGATCTGAAGAAGGAGTCGTCTCACGTCGTAGGGCTTGGACACAACATTAGCGGCGTTCCTCTCCACCGCGCCTCCCCTGGTGACGGGTTCAAGAAAGCCCGTGACCACGAGAACTCTTACCCTGGGATTCAGCTTGAGCATCTCCGACAAACACTGTTCTCCATCCATCTCCGGCATGTTGAGATCAAGCATGACCAGTGAGATATTCTCTCCCTGGTCCCGATATATCTTCAGCGCCGCCTTCCCGTCACCAGCCTCAATGACTTGATACCCAAAACTGGTAAGAATATCCTTGCCCAACTCTCGGATGGTTTCTTCATCGTCAACAAGGAGAATGGTTTCGGTTCCTCTCGGCGGTTCAGAGTCATCTATTGGGACCTGCGCTCGTTGCTCTCCCTGGATTGCGGGAAAGTAAATCCTGAACACCGTGCCTTGTCCTGGTTCGCTGTAACAGGTGATGTGTCCCTTGTGTTGTCTCACAATGCCGTAGACCGTTGCCAGGCCCAGGCCGGTGCCCTTTCCCACTTCCTTGGTGCTGAAGAACGGATCGAAGATACGCTCAATTATTTGTCCGTCCATGCCGTGACCCGTGTCGGAAACGGTAAGTAGCACGTATTGCCCCGGGTTGACATCCGGATGACTGGTGCAAAAGGCCTCGTTTAGTACAATATTCTCCGTCTGAATCTTCAGTGTTCCGCCATCCGGCATGGCGTCTCTGGCGTTCACGGCGAGATTCATCAGAATCTGCCCGACCTGTGAAGGATCCGCCATGATTTTGTTCAGATAGTCTTTGGAACGGACAACTATTTTGATCGTCTTGGGAATGGCATGAAACAACAGCCTCTGGATTTCCATAACCTCTTGATCCAGATCCAAGACACGAAGTTTCGGTTCGACGCTCCTGCTGAACGTGAGGAGGTTTCGAACAAGGTCCGCACCCCGTTTTCCTGCCGCATATATTTTTTGAAGATCCGCCACATCCGGGGAGTCGGGGAGCCTACGCCGGATGAGTATTTCCGTGTATCCGAGTACCGCCTGAAGCAGGTTGTTGAAGTCGTGGGCAATGCCTCCGGCGAGGGTTCCCACAGCTTCCATTTTCTGGGCCTGAAGCAACTGTCGTTCCAGGCTCTTGCGTTCAGATGCGTCCCTTATGGCAACGGCCCGGATCAGTTTTCCGTCAACCTCCCACTCTCTGGCCCTCACCTCCATGGGAAAGGTGGAGCCATCTTTTTTTAAACCCATGGCCTCGTATGACTCAGTGGATCGTTCAGCTATAATTTTCTTTACGGTTTCCAATGATTCAGGACTGTGTATGCGTTCTACAATAGGCGTGCCGACAAGCTCATCCGGATCATATCCAAACATCTGAAAGAACTGGTCGTTTGCGTAGAGCAGCACCCCCTCGTCATGGAATACGATCCCCTCGAATGTGACATCAGCCAACTGACGATATCTAACCTCGCTCCTCGTCAGCTCTTCTTCCGCCAACTTTTGGGCGGTGATGTCCACTCCCATGCCCACGACGCACTCTGTAAGACCAAGTTTCATAAGTTTCCCCGTAAATACGTGGGGAATCCAGCCTCCGTCTCTTGAAAGGAAACCTCCTGCGACACCGGCCTGGCCCACCTCAAAAACCTTCGCAATAGCCTCCGCCACGTTTCTGCGGTCATCGGGCGCAATGAGATCCAGAGGATGCATTTTCTCAATTTCCGCACGCGACTTTCCGGAAACCTCTTGAAAATTCTTGTTCCATCTGAGGAACCGGCCTGAGGAATCAAAAAGGTAGAAAACTCCCGGCAGGCTGTCGATCATGTGATCCGTCAGAGCCTTTTCCCGCTGGAGGCTCTCTTCTGCCCGTTTGCGTTCGGTCACATCACGAAAGCTCCATACTCTTCCAACGATGCGATCTCCCATTCTCTGCGGCAGCGAATAGCGCTCGAATGTTCGCCCGTCCTTGAACGAAAGGGTGTCGAAGCTCTCAGCTTCCTTGCGGCTATACAGGGATCTCACCCCTTCGAGGAAGGACTCCGGATCCTCAAGCTGGTCGAGTACAAAAGCGAGAACCTTCTCATCATCCTTGG
>JAUPKT010000524.1 GCA_030837305.1 Thermodesulfobacteriota bacterium | reverse complement strand
GGCGAACGGGCTGAAACGCTCAAGAGCCAGTGCTATCTTCATGAAGAGGTATCCCACAAAAAGAGCTATTCATGATCTGTATGTTTTTTTCCGGAATCCATTAATTGCCGGCCTGCCTGCGAGGGCTGATTCAATTCCCACGCCTTTGCATGCTTGAGAAACACATAAAACGAACTATTCACTGCTATAATGAGGCCTGGACAACCGTCCAATAGGCCCCGTTTCCAGATCGCACACTCCAAAAACTTACCAATGGCGTGAAATATGCCCCCGAGCACGTGCAAGCCCGAAGGATGCCCCGTTCGATTGGCTGCAAAAATCCTTGAGAACCGGTTTATAGTCTCCACTTGATCAGAGATGTCCCTGTAAACGTAATGGAGAATTGGATTCTTGAGTTCAAGGGTAGACCCTGAGACTTCCAAGCGCTCATGCAAAGCATCACCGACCCATTTTCCATATCCTTTACGAACCAGTCGTATCTTTCTATCCGGATACCAGCCGCCATGGCGGATCCATCTATTAAGATAGCGACTCAGACGAGGCATGGAGAATCCTGCAATGGTCTGATCAGCCGTCTGCATTGCTTGGGCGATCTCCATGGCCAATTCCGGAGACAAGGCCTCATCCGCATCCAAATTCAGAATCCAGTCTCCTGACGCTAAATCCATGGCCGCCTGTTTTTGACCAGCATATCCCAGCCAATCCATGTGAACGAACCTGGCTCCAAAATGCTCGCACACTTCGGGCGTGCCATCTGAACTCCCTGAGTCGACAACTATCACCTCGTAAGCGTCCTTGACGCTTGCCAATAATTTGCCGATGCGATCAGCCTCGTTCTTGGCGATGACCACCACAGAAAGTTTAGGGGTTCCGGACGTCAAATTATGGCTTGCAGGAGTATGTTCTGACATGACCTGTTAGATCGCACACTGTTTCGTGGCGAAGGGCAGATCCTTGATTGGGCAAGAGGTTGGTCTCACCGTATGCCAATCCCTATAAAAGATGGATTTCGCCCAGCCACGTCCGAGTTAACATAATATATCTTATCGGACGTAAGAGGGTGGTTGCATAGCGCATCTCATTCCATTGTCTGCCTGCACCGCTCAACCATCGACTACTCAACCTCAAGTCTCATGGATGGAGCCGTAGAGAACGTCTTTGAAATCGTACATCCCTTTGCGATCGCCGCAAAAGCCCTGGTATTGTCACCCAACTGACTTCGCACATTTCGAATCTTCACGTCGAAATTTGTGATACGCTCAGGTTTTTCTGCGTATTCCCATTCGACATCTGCTTCGACATTCTGAAGTTCAATTCCATGGCGCTTGGAAGCCCAATAGATCCCCGTGAGCACCTCGCATGATGCGAGGGCCGCTGCCGCCAGTTCCGAGGGATTCGGTCCCTGATCTCGACCCCCGAATGACTCTTTAAGATCTACTATGAATTTCCATCGGTCAGACACGACCTCCATGCATCGCGGACCCACCTGAATCAACCTTAATTTCATGCTGGAAACCTACACGTGGTTACGGATTGCCATCTGGAAAAATGGCAATGGCCTTTTCCAAATCGGAAACCTTGAAAATAAACAAGGCGGACACACTGTCTGAGAATCCTGACCCATAGGTATAAGAGATATTTATGCCTGCATCTCCGAACCTACTTGAAACCTTGTGAAGAATGCCAGGACAATTTTCCAGAATCAGTCCTATCACATCCTGCAGCTTGACCTGATATCCTGCCTTACCCAAAACGTCCACAGCTCTAGTCGGATTGTCTGTAATAAGGCGGATCATGGAATATCTTGCCGATTCCTTCAATATCGCCTCGTAATAGTCGCGAGGGGCGACCCTTCGGCCGGTCCTCGCTCTGACCTCGTATAGGGCGAGCAGATATTCATTTGCATCTTGAATACTCATGGCCTCAATGTTGATGTGCTCCTCTTCGAGAATCGCAGTGAATTTAGCGAGTTCTCCAGGAGCATCCGCCAGCATCACCTCAAGCTGTTTTCTCACGGGCATAGTGTAATTCTCCACTTCTAGAATCCTTCCGCCTATTATGCATCAGTTATCCTTTCAAAGGAATTCCTTTCGAGATATAATCAGAAATACGAGGGGAAAGGGTTGTACTTGGACGCAGTTCCTGTGAGCATCGGTCTCACACCGCTGTTGGAGGCCTCATCGTCCATAATTCGCTCCATCCATCTTGAACAGGGGTCATCTGCGTGGAAACGCTTGGCACAGGTCAATATTACTTAAGCAACCTCATAGATAGCAAGGTCGTATCGCAAGACGATGGGACACTCGTGGGAATAAGCTCCGACCTTGTGGTATGCCTGGATAATCCCGAGCCTGAGGTCGTTACGCTTGTTATAAGGCAAAAATGGAGCAAACAGCGTCTTTGTACCCCGTGGACGGATGTACACAATGTAGCGTTCCGGGAAATTGTCATAGATTCAGCGTCTAACCTTTCGCCGTTCAGTCTGGAAACACTGACTTCTTCAAAAGTACTGCTGAGAGACCTCCTACTGGACAAGCAAATCGTTGACGTTCATGGAGCCAAAGTAGAGCGAGTGAACGATCTTCATTTTGTCAGGTCCAACGGAATCCTTCGCATGGACAAAGTAGATGTGGGGTTGCGTGGCATGTTGAGGAGACTGGGCTTTGAAGACGCTGCAGTGAGATTTGCGAAATGGTTTTTTTACTACGATCTCAAAGAGCGATTCATACCTTGGCACTACGTCCAGCCCCTTGCGGACTTTAACCGGTTGCGGCTCCAAATACCCCAGAGCAGGCTTCAAGGGCTTCATCCCGCAGACTTGGCCGACATCATTGAGGACATGGATGTTCGTGAACGCGCCGCCGTGGTGGACTCCTTGAATCAAGAGGTTTTGGCCGAAGCGCTGGAAGAAATGGACCCCAAGGTCCAGGTGGCGATCATGAGGGGGTTGGAGCCTGACAAGGCTGCCGACATCATAGAAGAGATGTCCCCCGATGAGGCGGCGGACCTGATCGCGGATTTACCCTCGGAGACTGCCAACGGGATATTTCGGGAAATGGAACCGGAATATGGAAACAAGGTCAAGGGCCTGTTGGAACACGAGGAGGATGAAGCGGGGGGACTCATGACCACTCAATTTATGGCATTGAGGCCCGGCCAAACCATAGTCGATGCCCTCGCACATATCAGAAGCCAAGCAAACGAGATGGATGTCATCTATTACGTGTACATTGTGGACGCAGAGTCGCGACTCCTGGGAGTTGCCAGTCTCAGAGACCTCTTGTCCAACGAAATATTTACCCCCCTGGAAACCATCATGACAACTCGTCTCATCACGGCTCGCGTGGACGACTCGGCAAGAAATGTTGCCAACATCTTTGCAAAATACGGATTCAGAGGCGTTCCCGTAGTAGATGACGACAACCGCATGCAAGGGGTAATACGGTTCAAGGCCCTCCTGGAAATACTAGCCCCTCACTTGGGAAAATGAAACAGCGAGGTCTCGGTTGTCCCACGATTCCCAAAAACTTGGTCCAGCAGGTAAGACTCCAGCCCAACCCGGCTTTATAAAGCGGAGACTGATCGTCTCTTGGGGCATGCTCCTTCTCATGGGACCGGGGATCATCACCTCAAATGTCGATAACGATGCCGGAGGGATCACCACATATTCGTTGGCAGGCGCAGAATTTGGCTTGTCTATGCTATGGGCCCTTATACCCATAACCGTGGTCCTTGTTATTATTCAGGAAATGGGAGCGAGGATGGGAGTTGTCTCCGGCAAAGGCCTGTCGGACCTCATCAGGGAGCGCTTCGGTCTTAAGATAACCTTCTACACCATGATTCTGCTCATGGCTACGAACTTGGGAAATACGTTGGCCGAGTTTGCCGGCATCGCGGCCTCGCTCGAATTGTTCGGCATATCGCGCTACATTTCCGTCCCGCTGAGCATTCTTTTTTTGATGTGGCTTGCGGTCAAGGGAACCTACCGTTTTGTCGAAAAGGTATTCCTCACAGCATGCGTTTTCTACGTGTCCTACATAATAGCCGGATTCCTCATTAAGCCTGACTGGGTAGAGGTCGCAGAAGCAGTGGCATCGCCATCAATGAAATGGGAAACCCCGTACATGGTTATGTTGGCAGCCCTTGTGGGAACTACGATAGCCCCCTGGATGCAGTTTTATCTTCAGGCCTCGGTGGTGGACAAGGGGCTCCAGGAAAAGGATCTGCGCGTAGCCCGGGTGGATGTGGTGGTCGGGTCCATCGTGGTAAGCATAGTGGCCTTCTTT